>DAOLDN010000001.1:0-43985 GCA_035327385.1 Verrucomicrobiota bacterium
AAGGGAAAATCGTTTCCGGCGCGAACCGTGTCGTGTCCGACGGGCCATTTGTTGAATCCAAGGAAACCATTGGCGGCTACTTTTTGCTGACGGTGAACACGCTCGATGAAGCGGTCAGCATCGCGAAGGATTGCCCGGGCCTGCCCCACGGTGTGCGCGTGGAAGTGCGCCCCATCGCCCCTCAATGTCCGATGGTGGACGAACTCGCCGCCAATGAACAACTCGCCCACGCCTGAACCAACTCCAACGCTCAACCAAACACCAAACTATGCCCACCTACGTTGACGGATTCGTCATTCCCGTTCCCAAGAAGAAGCTCGCCGCCTACCTGCGCATGGCGAAAAAGGCCGGCAAGATCTGGAAGGAACACGGCGCGCTTGATTACAAGGAATGTGTCGGCGACGATTTGAATGTGAAGTGCGGACTGCCGTTTCCGAAAGGCATCAAAGCGAAGCCCGGCGAGGCCATCGTGTTTTCCTACATCGTTTACAAGTCCCGCAATCATCGCGACAAAGTCAATGCCGCCATCATGAAAGACCCGCGCATCCACGAGATGTGCGATCCAAATGACATGCCTTTTGACGTGAAACGCATGCTCTACGGCGGCTTCAAGGCGGTGGTGGAAATCTGAATGTCTGCGGTGAACTGGGCGGGCCATGAGCGCCTCCGCAACAACGGTGACAACGAACAACGCGGAGTTCCATCGCCAGCCCGCCGGCCACACCATCCGGGATTGTCATGCCGTAAAGCCGACGTAGGACGACATCGAAGTCAGAAGTCGGGCGACAGACGGATTCGCGATTCGATACCTCCCTCTTTTCTCAATAGAACCGAGGGCTTGCCGGTTTCAGGGGCGGGCAGCAGTTCGTAGTAGTCTGTCCCCGTCAATTCCACGGTCTGAGGCGTCATGCAACGGCAGATGAGCGTCGTCAAACCGCCGTCGGCCGCCAGATGCGCAATCGGGCCCATCGCCACCGGGCCATCCTCGATGACCCTCGCCACAATCGTGTCAGGAGCGTTGTTGGTGGATTGTTCGACTGCAAACCTGCGACCGGGCAGGGGCGCGCCAAAATGATTCCGGGCGCGGGCTTCGGCCGATTCCGTCACGATGACGACGCGAGGGTGCGTCGAACCGTCCAACACCTCCCAGATCACGGCCCGATTGCGGGAATCGAGTGTTGCGCGCATGCCCAGCCATTGATCGCGGTCCGGCCGGGATCTGTGAGTTTGCATTTCAGTTCGCAACCAAACAAAGGTCATCTGCGGGTGCGGTCGTCCGTTGATCGTGGTTTCGCCAGGCTCAAATAAAACGACGCGAGGGCCTGAATTGGTTTCCGTGGCGGTCATTTCACAGAGGAACAGCGGCGACAGCACGGCGGACAGATTTGTGCTGCCCGCCTCCTCGCGCGGTTTGAGCAGCAACGCGCTTTGAAACACGGTGTCGGCTAGATCGTAAGCGGCTTGGGCAATCGGAGCGGACGCGGACGGCGCGCGATGGTCGCAGCCCGAAAGCCACCCCACTGCGGCGACAAGCAAGACCAGAAACGGAGCGAGTCGTTTCACCGTTTCACGTAACCGTTTGCCCGGAACCAATCCACGGCGTCCTTTAACGCGACCTTGACCGGAGTTTGCGGCAGGCCGAGTTCGCCAATGGCTTTGGCGGAACTGAACCACATTTTGTGGCCGGCCATGCGCACTCCGGCCAGAGGGACTTTTGGTGGAATTCCAGTGAGCGACGAAAACGCTTCGTTGACGTAACCGGCCATCATCGCCAGCGCGTGAGGGAATTGCATTTTCGGAGCGGGCACTCCGCTGATTTCCGAAAGCGCGTCGAGCACGGCTTTCATCGTCCAGTTGCCTTCGGCGTTGCCGAGGATGTATCGCTGGCCGATGCGTCCCTTTTCCGCGGCGAGAATGTGCCCCACGGCCACGTCGCGCACGTGGACCCAGTTGAGGCCCGTGTCAATGTAGGCGGGCATCTTGCGATTCAGGAAGTCCACGATCATCTGTCCGGTGGGCGTGGGTTTGACGTCGCGCGGGCCGACGGGCCCGCTGGGATTGACGATGACCAACGGCGCTCCGTTTCGCGCGAACTCCAGCGCCACCTGTTCCGCGCGCCATTTAGAGAGTTTGTAGGGATTCTTCATCTGCGCCTCGGACACGGGCGTGTCTTCGTCGGTGGGAGTGACGTGTCCGTTCACCGGTTTCGGCAGCCCGATGCAACCGACGGTGCTGGTGTAAACGATTCGGGAACAACCCGCTCCAGTCGCCGCATCGAGTACGTTGCGCGTGCCTTGAACGTTTGACTCGAACATCGGCTTGTAATCGCGCATCCAGAGGTGATAGACGGCGGCGACGTGGAAACACCAGTCGCAGCCGCGCATGGCTTCGGTCATGATCGCGGTGTCCGCGAGACCGCCTTCGACACGCGTGTGAGCGACACCCTCCAGCGCACGCAGATCGCTGCCGCGCCGCGCCAGCACCCTGACGCGATGCCTGCGGGCGACCAGCTCATGGACGAGATTTGAACCCACGAAACCCGTGGCACCTGTGACGAAACATTCCATAATGATTAACGCGTTCGCTCCAAGCCCAACACAAGGCCGGGGCGGATGAAAGAAAAAATTGCCCCTGCTCCGCTTGACTTGAACCGCACCGTTCGCAAACATCCCATCAGTCGCATGCCGGCAAAAAATAACGCCAGAAAGAGCATCACCCGCCAGCAGCAGCGTGACCTTGATGTCAAAATCAAGTTCATGGAGGGCATCGTGCGCCGCGATCCCGAATACGTGGACGCACTGCAACTGCTTGGCGATCATTACACGCAGCGTGGACGCTTCTCGGAGGGTCTCGACGTGGACGAAAAACTGTCGCGTCTTGAGCCGGGTAACCCGCTGGTCTTTTACAACCTGGCGTGCAGTTATTCACTGACGAGCCAGTTCGAGAGCGCCGTGGAATCGTTGGAAAGGGCCTTGACGCTGGGTTACCGCGATTTCACATGGATGGCAAAGGACCCCGACTTGAGCGCGTTGCGCAAACATCCGCTTTACCGCCGCATCCGGGCCAAGGTACGCTCGCTGAAAGTCCGCATCGGTTGAGGCCACTGACAACGCGCGGCCACGCATCGGCCGCCGTCCCGGATTTCTGAAATGAAGGTCACCGTCGGCAATCGCACCCGGCATTTTCGCACAGTCACGTTCGACACGGCGAAGAATTCCGTGCAGCTCATCGAGCAACGTCTTTTGCCGCATGAATTCAAAATCGTCGCCACTCGCGATTATCGGGAAACCGCCCGCGCCATCACGGACATGATTGTTCGTGGAGCGGGCGCGACCGGTGCGACGGCAGCCTACGGTCTGGCGCAGGGAGCGCGCGCATTTCGTGGACGCGACCTTGCGAGGTTCGGGAAACATCTCACGCTTGTATATCAAACACTGAAGACCGCGCGCCCGACGGCGGTGGACCCGGTCAATGCGATGGACCAGGTGCGGGCCGCAATGAGCGCCGGCAAATCCGTGGACGATCAACAATCGCTCGCTCTGGCCGCGGCGGAAGACTTCGCAAACGAAGATGTGCGGCACTGCGAAGCCATCGGTCGGCATGGAGCCGATCTCATCCACAACGGCATGCGCGTTCTCACGCACTGCAACGCGGGCTGGCTGGCGTTTGTGGACGTCGGCTCGGCTACCGCTCCGTTGTATGCGGCGCAGGCGCAGGGAAAGAAATTCCACGTTTTCTGCGATGAAACACGTCCGCGTTCGCAGGGTGCAACGCTCACGGCCTGGGAACTGGCGCAACAGGGCGTTTCGCATCAGATCATTGCGGACAACGCCGCAGGACATTTGATGCAGCGCGGCGAGATTGATCTCGTCATCGTCGGCAGCGACCGCACGCTGGGTCGCACGGGTGAAGTGACGAACAAGATCGGCACTTACACCAAGGCAGTCCTGGCGAAGCGGCATGGGATCCCATTTTACGTGGCCATCCCGCTTTCGACGATTGACTGGAAATTGAAATCCGGCTTCGACATTCCCATCGAGGAACGGCACGAACATGAAGTGCTGGGGGCGTGGGGAATGATTTCAAATCCGCAATCCGGAGTTCAAGATCTGAAATCCGCACAGCGTGCCTATGTTCGGGTGGCCAATCCCGGCAGTGGAGCGAGGAATCCGGGCTTTGACGTGACGCCGCCGGAACTGATCACCGGCATCATCACTCCCGAAGGCGTGTTTAAACCTAATCAACTGTGGCCAAGCAGGATGAAGCTTGGCTTTGCGGGTCGTAACCGGATTGTTTCCAGATAGATTTTGACATTGAAGGCAAAGTCGTGTCTTTTACCCGCGTTAAAAGATGAACAACGTGTTCAACAAAATGCAGAAGCTGGTCGCCGTTTATGGTCGCACGACCATTTGGCAGCGTTCCTGCCTGCATTTGGCAATCGCGGTTGCGAGACAGGAGAGGTGAAGATACGACCAGATTTCTCAAAAAACCCGCGATTGCCAGTCAATCGCGGGTTTTTTGTTGAATAACCGCTCCCGACGAGTGTCGGAAGCTCAAAAGAAAGAGAAAAATGAACTTGGAATACAGACGAGTGCCGACTCGATTCGGCCCTGAGACGCGGTTCGAGGTCAGGCCGTTCCGCGCGGTCCAGGAAACGGAATTGGAACGGCTCAAAAACCGGCTCTTGCAGCAAAGACTCGGAACGACAACCGCGCCTGAACTCAACGCGCGATTGCGTCGCGCGGCCAACGAAGCCGCCGCGCTGGCTTGGATCACGCCGTTTCCGTTGCTGATGTTTCCGGCGTTGTTCGAGGAAATCGCGCAAACTGCTCGCGTTCAAGCGGCACGCCAGTTCCGCATCCGCGAGCGCAGCCGGGAGTTGCTCGCCGCATGAAAACACCAGCCTTTGAAGTGGGGATTGGGCGCGCGGGGAGTCGTTGTCGCAGTCGCAAGGCCATGTTCTGCGATTCCGACAACGGCTCCTCGTCGCGCCGTTTTGGTTGCGACCGGCACGGATTGATCTGAACGAAGGGCGCAAACGCGACCCGGATTGTGCGCGAGCGCAGACCGGTTCGCGCCGCCCTCGTTCAGATGACAATGGGTTGCCTCCCTTCGCCGCTAAACCTGCCAATCGCACCGCAAACATTACGCCAATCCTTTGCTTTACCCGACTTTGTGAAATAAATCACGAAACCTGCTTGCCCGGCTGCGGCACGCTGTTTAACCTAGAGCAGCGTCAAAACCTGACGCACGATTCCCATGAGTCAGACCACGGAATTCGGCTATGATTCGCGAATTGAGGGCGATGTCATCCACACCACGGTGGATGCGGCCATCAATTGGTTTCGCAAGAATTCCATCTGGCCGATGCCGATGGGTCTGGCGTGCTGCGCCATTGAATTGATGGCCACGGGGGCAAGTCGCTTCGATATTTCCCGGTTCGGCATGGAGGTCATGCGGTTTTCCCCTCGCCAATCGGACGTGATGATCGTGGCGGGCACGGTGACTTACAAAATGGCCATGTCGGTGAAACGCATTTACGACCAGATGGCCGAGCCGAAATGGGTCATCGCCATGGGCGCGTGCGCTTCGACGGGCGGCATGTATCGCAGTTACGCGGTTTTGCAGGGCGTGGACAACATTTTGCCGGTGGACGTTTATGTGGCGGGTTGTCCACCCCGGCCCGAAGCGTTGCTCGACGCGCTGATTAAACTTCAAAACAAGGTTCAATGTGAGCCGTTGCTGGCCACTTTGAAGAAACCCGGCCCGGCGCTGGCCAAGGCTTAAATGAAATTCCAAGCTCCAAGCTCCAAGCTCCAGAGAAATTCCAAGCCCCAAGCCCCAAGAGCGTGCGGAGTTGATCGGAATTTGAATTTTGGTGCTTCTCTGGTGCTTGGATGTTGGTCCTTGGAGCTTCCCTTGCCGTGAACACTATAGATCTCGCCAAACAACTCAAAGCCAAGTTCGGAGATTTGATCTCTGAACCGACGGAGTTTCGCGGCGAACCATCGGTGAAAGTCGCTGATGCTGAGAGAATTGTTGAAGTCGCTGCCTTTGCCAAAAAAGAACTGGGTTTCGACTACCTCGTGGACGTTTCCAGCTTGGATAATTACGGCGAAGATCCCCGCTGGACGGTGGTTTATCACCTCTACGGAATCGCCTCGAAACAGTATCTCCGCATCTCCGTTACCGTTAATGAAGAGAAATCCGAGCTTCCAACGGTCACAACGGTGTGGCGGACGGCGGATTGGCATGAGCGCGAGATTTACGACATGATGGGCATCCGCTTTCGCGGTCATCCCGATTTACGCCGCATTCTGATGTGGGAAGGCTATCCCTATTTCCCTCTGCGCAAAGACTTTCCGTTGGCTGGCAAGCCGAGCGATATGCCCGAAGTGGCGTTTTCGAAGCCTGCTCCGATGGAGGGGGGGCCATTTGTGACGATTGCGGGTGGCAATGATTCCATTGCCCGTGAGCCGCGGGTGAGAATTCCTGGGACTGATTCCATTGAATTCAACAATCGCGTCGAAGCGCGCTCTGACAACAAGGAAACCCGCGGTCAGGCGTTTGGTCCCGGCCCAATTGAACCGAAGAAGTAATGCCTGAAGTTCACGACATTGAGATTCGCGATTCTGCCGCCCGTGCTGCGGTGGCGGCTAAATCATTGCCGCATCCCATAGAAGAAGATTTGCAGGACATGCAGGGGGAAAAGATGGTCCTCAACATGGGGCCGTCGCACCCGTCCACGCATGGCGTGTTGCGCATCATTCTGGAATTGGATGGCGAAATCATCACCAAGGCGATTCCGGACGTGGGTTATTTACATCGTGGCGACGAGAAAATCGCCGAGAACATGACTTACACCCAGTTCATCCCTTACACGGATCGGCTGGATTATCTCGCGCCGCTGGCGAACAACGTCGCCTACGCGCTCGCGGTGGAAAAACTTCTCGGCATTCACGACAAACTTCCACCCCGCTGCCAATACATCCGCGTGATTTGCTGCGAGCTGGCGCGCATTTCGTCGCACTTGCTCGGCGTCGGCTGCTTCGCGATGGACGTCGGCGCGATGACGGTGTTCCTGCTTACGTTCACCGAGCGGGAAAAGATTTACAACCTCGCCGAGGCCCTCAGCGGCGCACGGTTCACGACGAGTTACACACGCATCGGCGGCGTTTCCCGTGACACGCCGCCCGGTTGGTGTGCAGCGGTACGCAAGTTCATCAACGAAGTCCTCGTCAACATTGACGAAGTCGAGACGCTGCTTACGCGCAACAAAATCTGGGTGGACCGCACGAAGGACGTGGGCGTCATCTCCAAGGCGGACGCGATTGACTTCGGACTCAGCGGTCCGAATCTCCGCGGCAGCGGCGTGAATTACGATTTGCGCAAAGATCAGCCGTATCTTTGCTACCAGGATTTGCAGTTCGATGTGCCGCTCGGCGAAGTCGGCGATTGCTACGATCGCTATCTCGTCCGCATGGAAGAGATGCGCCAGAGCGTGCGCCTCATCCATCAGTGTCTCGACAAAATTCCCGGCGGTTTCGACAACGCATCAAAAGAACCGGTCAATGTGGCCGATGGCAAAATCGTTTTGCCACCGAAAAACAAAGTCATGTCGAGCATGGAGGAATTGATTCATCAATTCATGCTCGTGACGCAGGGTGTGAATTGTCCGCCCGGCGAAGTTTATTTTGGCCACGAAAATCCGAAGGGTGAACTCGGCTTTTACATCAACAGCCGGGGCGGTGGCACGCCGTATCGGATGAAGATCCGCAGCCCCAGCTTCGTGAATCTGAGCATCCTGTCGCATCTGTTGCCCGGCCACATGATGAGCGACACGGTTTCGATCCTGGGCTCGTTCGACTTTGTGATGGGAGAATGTGACCGATGAACTTTGCCGCAAAAGAACGCAGAGAACACAAAGGAGCGCGGGTCTGTGACCCGCAGCGGCCCGCTTTGTATTTGAACGTGCTGCGGCTCACAGAGCCGCGCTCCGCAGAGGTTTTTTGTGCTCTTTGTGTTCTTTCGTGGCTAACATAAAATGAGTTTCACTGTTCCAGCCAACTTGGAAGCCGAGATTGACGAGCTGATCACGCATTATCCCGTGAAGCGCAGTGCGTCGCTCATGTTGCTGCACGCGTTGCAGGAGCACTTCGGCTACATCTCGCCCGAAGCGACCGAATGGGTCGCAAAGAAACTCGGTTTGCAACCCATCAACGTTCACGAACTCGTGACGTTCTATCCAATGTTCCGTCAGTCAGCGCCGGGCAAATATCAGATCAAGGTCTGTCGCACGTTGAGCTGCGCGCTCGGTGGTTCGCACAAGTTACACGAACATTTCTGCACCAAACTCGGCCTCGATCCGCACGCGCACGGGTTGCAGACCTCGAAGGATGGCAAGTTTTCGGTCGAATTTGTGGAATGTCTTGCCGGTTGCGGCATGGCACCGGTGATGATGTGCAACGAGGATTTTTACGAAGGCGTCACGAACGCCAAAGCGGACGAAATCATGGGAGGCTGCAAATGAAGAAGCCGGGCCTCTATCTTGAAACCTCGATTGTGAGTTATCTCACCGCGAGACCGGCGAAAGATTTGAACACGGCGGCGCACCAACAGATTACGGTGGAGTGGTGGGACACGAAGCGGAAGGGTTTCGACATCTACATCTCGAACGTGGTGGTGCGGGAGGCGGCTGCGGGTGATGCGGAAGTTGCGCAACGACGGTTAAAGATTTTGAAACCACTGCCGTTATTGCCGATCAACCGCGAGGTAGTCGCGCTCGCCCGAAAGTTTGGCAAGTTGGGCTGCGTGCCAGCGAAGGCCGCAGACGACGCTCTGCACATCGCGCTGGCGGCAGTGCATGGCGTACATTTTCTACTGACGTGGAACTGCACGCACATCAACAACGTGGCGACGATTGATGAGATTCGGGAAGTTTGTGAGAATCATGGCTATGCATGTCCGGTCATTTGCACCCCGGACGAGTTGATTCGAATTTGAGTTATGAAAGATCCAATTATTGCAGAGCTTCGTAAGATCCGCGATGCGCATGCTGCGAAGTTCAACTATGACTTCGATGCCATCGCTGCCGACTGGTTTAAGCAGGAGGCTGCTGCCCGGCGTGCTGGCCAAAAGTTTGTGGACTTGTCCGCCAAGCGAAAGCCGCGCCCGCGTCATCGTTCGGTTACGGTGAAGTCCAGCAAGGGGCGCAAAGCGTGAATCGCAAATCCGAAATCGTAAATGGAGAGTGGTTGCCCGACATGGATTTGAACCATGACAAACAGATTCAGAGTCTGCTGTGCTACCGTTACACCATCGGGCAAACCGACGTGTCGCACAGGCTAGATATTTCCCTCTCAGAGTCAAGAAACTGATATGCCGCAAGAGTTCAAACTCATCCTGAAGCACGCCGACCAGCCGGGTTACACCCCCGACATCGAATGCTATTTGCGGCACGGCGGCTATGACGCGCTCAAGAAGGCACTCGCGATCCAGCCTAAGGATTTGGCTGACGGCAAGAAAGCGTCGCCGCAGGAACAGATTCGCGATGACGTGAAGCTCTCCGGCTTGCGCGGTCGCGGCGGTGCGGGTTTCTCGTGCGGACTCAAGTGGAGCTTCGTGGATCGTCGCAGCGGCAAGCCCATTTACCTGATCTGCAACGCCGACGAATCCGAGCCCGGCACGTTCAAGGATCGTCAGATCATCCACAAAGATCCGCATCAGCTCATCGAGGGCATGATTATCTCGTGCTTCGCGAACGACGTGAAGCTTGCCTACATCTACATCCGCGGCGAAATGCCGAAGGGAGCAAAGTTGCTGAACGCGGCTTTGGCCGAAGCGCGCGCGAAAAATTTTCTCGGAAAAAACATTCTCGGCAGCGGTTACGATCTGGAGATTCATGTGCATCGCGGCGCGGGGGCTTACATCTGCGGCGAGGAGACTGGCCTGATCGAATCGCTCGAAGGCAAGCGGCCTTATCCGCGCATCAAGCCGCCGTATTTCCCGGCGGTGCTTGGGCTCTACATGTGCCCGACCATCGTCAACAACGTCGAGACGCTCTGCAACGTGAAGCACATCGTCGCGATGGGCGGCGCGGAGTTCGCCAAGCTCGGCACGCCGAACAACACCGGCACGCGCATCGTGAGTTTGAGCGGTCAGGTGAAACGCCCCGGCTATTACGAAATCGAAGTCGGCAAGGTCACGCTCGGCCAGTTGATCAACGATGCGAATTTCGGCGGCGGCTTGCGCGATGGTCGCAAGCTCAAGGCGATTATTCCCGGCGGCTCGTCCTCGAAGATTTTGAAAGCGAGCGAGAAATTCAAACTCAAGCGCAAGGTGGACGGCAAGGACGTTGAAATTGAAACCGACGTGCTGGATTTGCCCTACGATTTTGATTCGCTCATGGCGGCGGGCACGATGTCTGGTTCGAGCGCGATCATCGTCATGGACGACAGCGTGGACATCGTCGAAGCGCTGGCGAATCTCAGTGAATTTTACGCGCACGAAAGCTGCGGCCAATGCACGCCGTGCCGCGAAGGTTCGCTTTGGATGAGCAAGACGTTGCATCGCCTCACGCACGGTCACGGTCGCAAGGGCGACGCGGATTATCTCGAGAAGATCGCGAACAACATCCCCGGCGGCCGCACGATCTGCGCGTTCGGCGAAGCGTGTTCGTGGCCGGTGCAAAGTTTCGTCGCCAAATTCCGGGACGATTTCGTCGCGAAAGGCGCAGCGGACGAAGAGCGCAACAAGCAGGCCACGCCCGCGAAGGAAAAGAATTTAGCCGCAGCCGCACACTGATAAACTATAAGACGTATGAGCACGACAACTGAAAAAGTTTGTATCGAAGCCCTGAGCCTCCCGCGCGATGCCCGGGCGGAGATCGCCCATCGTCTGCTGGTGAGTTTGGAGACCGAAGATTTCTCGGATGACGTCAGCGAAACTTGGAAAAGCGAGATCAACCTGCGGCGGCAGGATTTCCGCGAAGGAAAGGCGAATGCCGTATCCGCCGAAGAAGCAATCCGTCGCGCCCAGGCTGCGATTGAATGAAACCCGTCATCCTTCACTGTGAAGCCGATGTTGAACTTACCGCCGCCGCCAAGCGTTATGCTTGTCAAAGTCCTGAGTTGGCTCGGGACTTCGTGCGGGCGTTCCGCGCGGCGAAGGATGCCATTGAGAAGCAACCGGATCGCTTCTCCTTTCTGGACAAACCAGTCCGGCGAGTACGGGTTTCCGGGTTTCCGTATCGAATCGTTTACGAAGAAATGGACAACTGTGTTCAAGTGTTGGCGGTCATGCACGACAGCCGCGAACCCGGTTATTGGAAAAGCAGATTGAGTTAAACATGTCCGCCGTCGCCACAACTGAAACCAAGCCCGCGCCGCCCGTGATCGAAAAGATCAAGGTGAAGGTGGACGGGCGCGAAATCGAAGTGCCGAAGCTCTCGCCGGATCACACCGGCAAGCTCGTGCCCACGACGATGATTCAGGCGACCGAAGCCGCGAAGACGGATGTGCCGCATTATTGCTATCACCCGAAGCTGCCCATCGCCGGCAATTGCCGCATGTGTCTCGTCGAGTTCGGCACGCCCGCGCTCGGCCCAGATCGCAAGCCGGTGATGAACCCCGACGGCACGCCGAAGATCGCGAAGTCGCCGCGCCCGGCCATCGCCTGCGCTACGCCGATTTCGCCTGGCATGGAGATTTACACCAAGACGCCCGCCGTGAAGCAAATGCGCGAGGGCGTGTTGGAATCGCTGCTCATCAATCACCCGCTTGATTGTCCGATCTGCGACCAGGCCGGCGAATGCAAGCTCCAGGAATATTCCGTGGACTACGGCCAGAGCGCGAGCCGCTTTGTCGAGGCGAAGGTTCACAAGCCCAAGGCCGTTGATCTCGGGCCGCGCATCATGCTCGATGCGGAACGTTGCATTCTCTGCACGCGTTGCATCCGCTTCACGCGCGACGTGGCAGGCGACGACGCGCTCGGCATCGTGAATCGCGGCAGTTACAACACGATCGCGACGTATCCGGGCATGCCGTTCAACAACAACTACACGTTGAACACCGTGGACATCTGTCCGGTGGGCGCGCTCACGTCGAAGGATTTTCGTTTCCAGATGCGCGTGTGGTTTCTCAAGGAAACCAAGAGCGTCTGCACGAGTTGCGCGACGGGCTGCAACATCCTCATCAGCTCGCGCGAGGAGAAGATTTACCGCTACACGCCGCGCGACAATGACGGCGTCAACGGCCCGTGGATGTGCGACGCCGGGCGCTTGAACTACAAGTGGATTCAGCGCGAAGACCGCTTGAAAGACGTTTTGGTGCGCGGCGAAAAATCGTCGTGGACCGTGGCGCTCAGCGAGATCGCCGACAAATTGAAGCAAGCTCCGGCAGGCTCGGTGGCGATTGTCGCGTCCGCGCGGCAGACGAACGAGGAACTCTGGCTGTTAAGCAAGCTCAAAGCGAAGCTCGGCGCGATCAGTGATTCCGTCCCACGCATCGGCAAGGGCGACAATCTGCTCGTGGACGAGGACAAAAATCCGAACACGAACGGCGCGCGCCTCACCGGCATGAGCTTTACCGAGATGGGAATCAACCTCTCGAAGATCGCGGCGGGCATTGCGCGCGGCGAGATCAAGACGTTGATTGTCTTCGGCGAGGATTTGCTGATGAATTCGGTCCAGAGCGACAAGCTGCGCGAGAAGGAACTCACCAGCGAAGTCATTAGCGAACACGGCATCACGGCGGAACTGCTCGGCAAGCTGGACACGCTCATCGTGAGCGACATCTTGCCAAACGCGACGGCGAAATATGCGCACTACGTGTTGCCCGGCTGCGCGCACGCCGAGAAACGTGGCTCGTTCACGAATCGCGACGGTCGCGTGCAAAAGTTCATGCAGGCGATCCAGCCCAAGGGCGACGCGCGCGCCGAATGGGATTTCCTGCACGATCTGGTTTTCAACGTCACCGGCAAGAATGGTTTCCTGACCATCGAAGGTTTGTTCAACGAGATGGCAAAAGATGTTCCGGCGTTCAGCGGCCTCACCTGGGCCGGCTTGGGTGATGCGGGTGTGACAGTGAAGATTTGATTTGTAGCAGCCGACGAACGCGACGGACAATTCTGCAACAAGCTGTTGCAGGATTTGACGCAGCACGGGCTGGGAAGTCTGCGCTACGAACAGTGCGGTTTCGCGGAAGTCAGAGTGAACTTGCCGCCGGGCGGCGTGACAATCGAGATCTGATTGGCAATAGTATTGAGGTATGAGTGTGACACTTGAACTACCGTTCCAGGTAACGGACGAAGAAGTGCGGCTGGCGCTGGCGGTGCGGCTGTTTGAGAAAGGCCGCGTGACGCTTGGGCAGGCGGCAAAACTGGCGGGCTTCACCAAACGCGCCTTTATTGACGTGCTGGGGCGCGAAGGCGTGCCCGTCTCAAACTATCCGGCTGAAGAACTCGAAAAGGAAGTTCGCCGGTGAGCCGCATCATCGTCAGCGATAGTGCGTGCTTGATTGGACTCGAACGAATTCAACAACTCGATTTGTTGCCGGGCTTGTTCGATGAGGTGTTTGTGCCGCCCGCAGTCGCTGCTGAGTTTGGAACTCCGCTTGCGTGGCTGAAAGTGCGCGCACCGCAAGACGCGGGGTTCGTCTCCGCGATGAAATTGCTGGCTGACGACGGCGAAGCGGAAGCAATCGCCTTGGCAAAGGAACTCGGTTGTGAAGTGATTCTGGACGATTTACCCGCGCGCAAACTGGCGGCAAAACAAAATGTCAGTGTTGTCGGGCTGCTTGGTTTGCTGGTGCGTGCGAAAAACTCCAGGCGGTTGACCGAAATTCGTCCGTTGGTCGAGGCGCTGCGTCGCGAGAATTTCTTTTTCAGCGAGGCGCTGGTTGCCGAGGCCCTGCGGCTGGCGCGGGAATGATTTATTGAAATGATTGAGTGGTTTAATAATTTGGATGCGACAACGCAGTTCGTGATTTTCACGGGCCTCAAAGCCGTCGCGTGCTTCGCCATCATGATGACCATGGTGGCGTACACGGTCGTGCTCGAACGCCGGCTCTGCGCGTGGATTCAAGATCGCATCGGACCGAACCGGGTCGGTCCGTTCGGCTTGTTGCAGCCAGCCGCCGATGGCATTAAAGCCTTCTTCAAAGAAGAGATTACCCCGGCCCATGTGCGCAAAGTGTTCTTCACGCTGGCGCCGATGATTGCACTCATCCCGGCCATTCTGAATCTCGCGGTGATTCCGTTCGGCTCGAATCTCGGCGATCAAAAGATGGTCCTCGCCGACCTCAACGTCGGCATTCTCTACACGTTTGGCATCGTCTCGCTGGGGGTTTACAGCATCGTGCTGGCGGGTTATGCGAGTAATTCCAAGTTCCCCTTCCTCGGCGGCATTCGGTCCACGGCACAGATGATTTCCTACGAAATCGCCATGGGCATGAGCGTCATCCCGATCTTTCTCTTTGTCGGTAGTCTCAATTTGAGCGACGTCATCGCCGCGCAAACCGGCACGCAACTCGGCTTCCTGCCGAACTGGTTCGTGCTGCAAAGCCCGATGACGTTCCTCGCGTTCTGCATTTTCCTCGTGGCGGCATTTGCAGAAACGAACCGCACACCATTCGATTTGCCGGAAGCCGAGCAGGAACTCGCGGGCGGTTACAATATCGAATACAGCTCCATTAAATTTGCGATGTTCTTCATGGGCGAATACGCGGCCATGATTTTGGTGTCGGCCATCATGGTAACGCTGTTCTTTGGCGGCTGGACGTTGCCGTGGTTTGGCCTCGATCACGCGGCGACCACGCTGCTCGGCGGCCTGCTGCACATCGGCATTTTCCTCGGAAAGGTTTTTCTGTTCCTCGTGATGTTCGTCTGGATTCGCTGGATGTGGCCGCGCTTCCGGTACGATCAACTGATGGACTTGGGCTGGCGGCGGTTTATTCCGGTGGCGCTGGCAAACATTGTGATCACCGCGGTCTGGTTGTGGTGGCAAAGCGGCAAATAACATGATCGTCAAACGCAAACCATTGAATCTCGCGGAGCGGCTTTATTTGCCGGCCATCATCGGCGGCTTCAAAGTCACGCTGCGCCATCTCTTCAAAAAGAAGGTGACGATGCAGTATCCCGAAGAGAAATGGGTCGTGCCCGAAGGTTATCGCGGCGCGCCATATCTCGTGAAGGATCAGGAAGGCAGCACCAAGTGCGTGAGCTGCCAGCTTTGCGAATTCGTCTGTCCGCCGAAAGCCATCAAAATTACGCCGCCCGGTCCAGCAGGCCAACTCGCGGATCGCCCGAACGCGGAGAAGATGCCAAAGGAATTCGAGATCAACATGCTGCGGTGCATCTTCTGCGGCTTCTGCCAGGAAGTCTGCCCCGAGGAAGCGATCTTCCTGCAAAAAGATTATTCGCTCACCGGCACGAGCCGCGCGGAGATGATTTACAACAAAGAAAAACTCCTCGCCCTCGGCGGCACACACGCGGGCGTCCAGAAATGGAAGCACAAAGCGGAAGAAGCCAAGGCGCAGGAAAGTTTCCCGGTGAAAGTGTGACGATGAAGCTCCAAACACCAACATCCAACATCCAGGGAAGCACCAAGCTTCAAGCTCCAATCGAGGCGCGCGGCGGTATTGGTGTTTGGGATTTGGATGTTCTCTGGAGCTTGGAGCTTGGAGCTTGGAATTTTTAGAATGGCAATCCCCGACATCTTATTTTACGTCTTCGCGATTGCGACGCTCTTATTTGGGGCGCTCGTCGTCGCGAATCCGTTTAGCCGCAACCCGGTCACGAGCGCGATGTTTCTCGTGCTCACGATTATTTCCATGGCGGGATTGTTCGTGCTGCTGCACGCCTTCTTCCTCGCGGCCGTGCAAGTGGTGGTTTATGCAGGCGCGGTCATGGTGCTGTTTCTCTTCGTCATCATGCTGCTCGATTTGAAGGAGGAAGAGCGTCGCAAAATCAAACTGACAGGGTTGGTGGCAGGCGTGATTTCTGTCGGAGCCATCGTCGGCATCTTTATCCGCTCGCTGCTGGCAACACATCCGGGCAAAGACGCAAACCCCGCCGCAATTGGCGACACCGCCGCGCTGGGCAAATTACTGTTCACGAAATATCTGCTGCCGTTTGAAATCATCTCCGTGTTGCTGCTGGTGGCGATGGTGGGCGTGATTCTCCTAAGCAAAAAGGACCTAAAATAGCCGCGAAAGAACGCAAAGAACACATAGAAAGGAGATTCAAACATGCAAACCAAGACCATCAACGACCTGTGCGACAGCGTGAGGCAGACGGCGTATGACGTTCATGTTTATCATGGCAACGGACATTTGGAGAAAGTGTATGAGAATGCGTTGGCAAATCGGCTTCGGAAAGCGGGCTTCGACGTGAAGCAACAGCATCCGCTAAAGGTTTATGACGAGGACAGCACGGTCATCGGCGAATACTTCGCCGACCTCTTGGTTGATGGTCGCCTGATTGTCGAATTGAAAGCAGCCAAGACTGTCGCCGACGAGCACGTCGCGCAAACGCTTGGCTATTTGAAAGCGTCGCGGATTGAGCATGGGTTGCTGATCAACTTTGGCTCATATCGTTTCCAGATTCGGAAGTTCGTGTTGAGCAAAGGCAAGGTGAGCGAGGAAGGTTTAGGGCGATTGGCTTGCCTTCTGCCTTTTCTCTTTGCGATCTCTGCGTTCTTTCGCGGCTAAAAAAGAAAATGAATGTCGGCCTTGAACATTATTTAGTGGTCAGCGCGCTGTTGTTTGCGCTGGGCCTGCTCGGCGTCATCGTGCGGCGCAATCTCATCGTGATTTACATGTCGCTGGAGTTGATGCTCAATTCGGCGAATCTCGCGCTCGTCTCTTTTTCGCGGTTCAACGACAACCTCAACGGCCAGGTGATGGTGTTCTTCATCATCACCGTGGCGGCGGCGGAAGTGGCGGTGGGCCTGGCGCTGATCGTGGCGCTGTATCGCAAACGCCGGTCGGCACATGTTGAAGACCTGACGAGCATGAAACTTTGAAATGAAGCTCCAAGCACCAACATCCAACATCCAGAGAAGCACCAAGTCTCAAGCTCCAATCGGGGCGAGCGGCGATTTTGGTGTTTGGGATTTGGATGTTCTCTGGAGCTTTGAGCTTGGAGCTTGGAATTTTCCGGAATGAAACTCGAAGCGTTACCTTGGCTGATCTTGTTCCTGCCGCTGCTCGCGGCGGGCATCATCGCGCTTTTTACCCTGCGCAACAAAGCCGTCAGCGCCACGTTATCCATCGGCGCGATTGTCACCGGCTTCGTCCTCACGCTGGCGGTGATCAAGTTCGGCGGCTGGGAAGCGCGCGAACTTTCCGTCAACTGGCTCTCCATCGGTAGTCTGACGGTGGATTTCGGCCTCAAGCTCGACGCGCTCAGCCTGATGATGTTGCTCATCGTCACCGGCGTCGGCAGCGCCATTCACATTTATTCCTACGGCTACATGCACGACGACCCGGGCTTCTCGCGCTTCTTCGCGTGCCTGAGCCTGTTCACGTTCTCGATGCTCGGCATCGTGTTGTCGAACAATTTCCTCCAGATGTTCATCTTCTGGGAACTGGTCGGTGTGTCGAGCTACCTGCTCATCGGGTTTTGGTTTGAGAAGGCCAGCGCGGCGGACGCGGCGAAAAAGGCATTCATCACGAATCGGCTGGGTGATTTTGGCTTCATTCTTGGAATTCTCATGGTGTGGGCAATGTTTGGATCGCTCTCGTTTGATGGAATGAAACCCGGTCTTGCGAGTTTCATGGCTGAACACAGCGGGCCAACGCCACTTTTCTTCTTGGCAGGTTTGCTCATTTTCTGCGGCGCAGTTGGCAAGAGTGCTCAGTTCCCCCTGCATGTTTGGTTGCCGGATGCCATGGAAGGTCCAACCCCGGTTTCGGCTTTGATCCATGCTGCTACGATGGTGGCTGCTGGTGTGTTCATGTTGTGTCGGGTTTTCTTTTTGCTCGAACCCAGCGGTGCGCTCACCGTCATCGCGTGGATTGGCGGCTTCACCGCGTTGCTCGCCGCGCTCATCGCCGTCCAGCAAAACGACATCAAACGCATCCTCGCCTACTCGACGCTGTCGCAACTCGGCTACATGGTCATGGCCGTCGGGTTGCATTCGCCCGAGTCAGGCATGTTCCATCTGACCACGCACGCGTTCTTCAAGGCACTGCTGTTCCTCGGCGCCGGCTCGGTAATCCACGCGATGCATCACGAGCAGGACATCTGGAAGATGGGCGCGCTCCGCAAGAAAATGCCCGTCACGTTCTGGACATTCATGGTTGGCACAATTGCGCTGGCGGGCGTCTGGCCGTTGAGCGGCTTCTTCAGCAAGGACGCCATCCTCGCCGCTGCACATGAGCATAGCATTCCACTGTTCATCCTTGGCGTGTTCGTGGCGTTGCTCACCACGTTCTACATGTTTCGACTCGTGTTCGTGGCGTTTTTCGGCGCGGCCAAATCGCACGGAGTGGATCACGCGCACGAATCACCCGGTGTCATGATCTGGCCGCTACGAATTCTTGCCATACTGAGCATCGTCGGTGGCGTCATCGGCATCGAATCGCTGTTCGCCGGTATGTTCAAGCCTGAAGGCGAACATCCGCACGGCCTCGTCGCGCAACTGATTTATCCGTTCCAACACGCGCCTGTCGCGGCGTTCAGCGGACTCGCGGTGTTCGCCATCGGCCTGTTTGCTGCGTGGAAACTTTACGCGAACGCGAAGGAAGACCCGTTGCCCGCAAAACTCGGCGCATTGTCCAAGGCGATGCAGAACCGCTTTTATTTCGACGAGATTTACGAAGCTACTTTCATCCGCGCGCACGACGCCATCGCGGCAGTGGCCGACTGGATTGACCGCTGGATCGTCGAGGGCTTTTGCATCGGCCTCGTGCGCGGCGGAACGGATTTGACGGGCCGTGCATTGCGCCTCGTCCAGACCGGCAACCTCCAGACCTACGCCTTCCTGTTCGTGCTCGGCGTGGCCGTGGTGCTGTGGTTCGTGCTCGGAAAATGATGCCTCGATTCACCAACAACAAAACTCTGACCAAAGGCCGCCCGGCCTCGGGGAAGATTGTCGCTACATCGTCACGACAATTGGCGAAGGCTTCACCCAAAGCATTGCTGGCAGATGTGCGTGAGTTGATTCTCGCAGCCCGTGAAGGCGTGGCTCAAGCAGTCAACGCGAGCCTTGTGACGCTTTACTGGCAAATTGGCAAACGCATCCACAAAGACGTTCTCCAAGAGAAGCGGGCGGAGTATGGGCAGAAGATTGTCGCCGCACTGGGGCGACAATTAGAAACTGAGTTCGGGCGAGGCTTCACAGAGAAAAATCTTTGGCGCATGGTTCAGTTCACAGAGGCTTTTCCTAATGAACAAATTGTCGCCGCACTGCGGCGACAATTGGGCTGGACTCATTTCAGGCAGTTAATTCCTATCGAAGATCCGCTCAAGCGTGACTTCTACGCAGAGATGTGCCGGATTGAGAATTGGAGCACCCGGACGCTTGCAAAAAAGATCAGTGGACTACTTTTCGAGCGCACCGCCATCTCCAAGAAAACCGACAAGCTGATCCGTCAGGAACTCAAAACGCTTCGCGAGGAAGACAAGCTTACCCCTGACCTTGTCTTCCGCGACCCTTACGTGCTGGATTTTCTAAAGCTGAAGGACACTTACAGTGAGAGTGACATCGAAGCGGCGATCTTGCGGGAGATTGAGTCGTTCATTTTGGAGTTGGGCGCAGGCTTTTGTTTTGTGACGCGCCAGAAGCGGATGCAAATTGACTCGCGCGATTACTACCTCGACCTACTGTTCTATCACCGCAAGTTGCGCCGCCTCGTAGCGATGGATTTGAAGCTCGACGAATTCGACGCCGCCGACAAGGGGCAGATGGAGCTTTATCTCAACTGGCTGAAGAAACACGAGCAAGGCGCGGACGAAGCGCCGCCGTTGGGCATCATCCTGTGCGCGGGCAAGCGGCAGGAGCACGTTGAACTGCTGGCGATGGATCGCGACGGCATCCACGTCGCCAGCTACGTGACGAAGGAGATTCCGAAGAAACAGCTCGAACGAAAGCTTCACGAAGCCGTGCGTCTGGCGCGGGCGCGGTTGGAAAGGGGGAAACTATGAAAGAACTTTTCATAGGAATTGAGCCAAAGAACACAAAAGAATGTGTTAGCAGAATTCTTGCGACAACAGCGGGATTTATCGCCCTAGCGTATCTGTTCAACGCGCCAATTCGCGTCGATAAATACTTCCTCATATTTTACGCAATGGCGTTTCTTCCTTGGATTGGATATTTCATCAAGCGAGCGGGAAAAGATAACATTGAATTTTCAGACCCCACATCAGAAAAAGTCTCCAAAGAAACCCTCGTTCAGATTCCAAAGGTACAGGAGGCCGTCAAATTTGAATCCCTCTCGCCGGAGGCAAAGCGAATCCTAAAGACGCTCGATTACTACCAGCGCCAAGGGTTTAAGAAACTCGACGCGGAAGGGCGTTGGGCGTTCACGATACCGTTTGGACATCCAAATCACGCCCAGTTCATGGGCGGAATTCTTGAGCTTCACAGTTCGGGGTTAATTTCAATGGATCACGGGACTGGGCGGTTTGGTCTTTCAGACGACGGGGTGAAACTGCTTTCGGAGAATCAGAACGATATTGGCAAAATCTCTGGCAGGTATGTTTTCGACAACTGAGCAACGATTTTAACCTGACGCGTCTATGAAAACGAAGATCGCAAATAAAATGCTATTGGGGCTCTGTTTGGCGATTGCAGTTGGTGGTTGCGAAAAGCAAAAGAAACCCGAAGAGGATTATAAGACTGGCGAAGCATTTGTAGTCCTCAAATCGGGCGAGGTTCTCTATATGGCCGACATGGAAATTGTCTGCTTGAAACAGAGCTTCAAGACCAATTTTAACGCATTAAAAGCTGACTATGAGCGTCACGCTCCTACTCGAAAAGCTGTGACCGAAGACCCTGGTGTAAAAGCGAAACTGAAAGAAATGGACGATGGCATCTCGGAGCTAAGTGCCAAAATCGCTCGCGCTCCGGATGAGGGTAAAGGCATAGCTGACCAGTTAATGCGCGGGATCGAATCTGAGCGAAATGCGATTGCGGCGGAAATCGCCAAAAACAAAGACCTCTTGAATGAATACAAACAAATTGTCGATCCGTTGGATAAGCGGATCGAAGAGCTGAGAATTGAAGCAGCGAAACTCGCACAAGGGAAAAGAGATCTAATCAGCCAGACGATTCAGAATATTAATTCCTATATTGTTGATTCAAAGCTTACCGTCTCGATATTAGAACTGAAAAATGATGAGTCTCTTTTCGAAACAACCGAAGAATTCACACAACACTATCCATCGATCGGCAGCCCGGAGCGTCGGCCTCATCCACTCAATTCTTATCTAGTAGGAGTTCGCAATCCGTTTTTGGTAGAAAAAAGGAGAAATCGGATGGATTACGGGTCGGCTTCAGATTGGACATCTGATTGGATATTTCTGAAGTACGTCCCGGCTGAACTTGAGGGAACACCGATGGATGCAACAATCAAAGCGGCCTACAAGAAATCGCTGAGTCTTCAATCGCGTATAGAGGGCGCAAATAAAAAGCTTTGGGCGGAAACAGCGCGAGAACATGAACAGCTATTGCCTTGGCAAAATCGTCACGGCATTTCGATCTCGGATGGCCGTGGAATGATTGCACAAGAAGCCCGACAGAAAATAAATCTGGCGCAGCTCGACGATCAAATTAACGATTTCAGAACAGATGCCCCCAAAGCGCGGGCGCTCGTTCAAGCTGAAATTCAAAAAAAGATCGCTGAACTTAATGAATCTTTGACTTCATTAAAAAAGCGCCGTGAGGTTTTCGAGCGGGAGGCTGCCAAAAAAGCCAGCGACGCTGTTGAAGAGTCTTTCGAATCAGTTAAGAACGAACTCAAGTCGGAATATCGGCAGAAGTTTTACGAGTTGCTAAATAAGAACGTCCTCACTGCTGTGCGAACTGGAAGCAAGGGAGACTTCATTGTTTCGGGCGAAGCCGCCTACCTCTTTGCAGAAACGCACCGGGACAATAGCGAAAAGCTTGCGTGGTTAGTTCGCGTTGATCCGAAGTCTCCCAAGGTTAAAATGAGTTTGTCAAACGCTGCCTCCGCTGGCGGCAGGGGAGACTTTGATGACTTCTGGATGCTTCGCTGGAATCTGGCTGAGTGAATCACCACCTGAATTAAAATTATGCCAACACCAACTGATTTGGAATGCTTTGTTCGGTGGTTTGCAGTGCCCGTTGAGACGCTGAAAACCTTGCCTAACGGCGACGCTGCATTTGTGGCTCTGTCGGTCGGTTTTCTTTTGTGTGAACGGTATTACAGGATTACTACCACCAGCCAAGAGGAAGTGCCCGTAGACAAATCTAGGAACAGAGCCGCAGAAGAGATGAACGTCAACAAGAAGTTCTTCAGCATTTTCTGGTCAACCTATCGAAATGGGCTGATGCACCAAGGAACACCTAAAATATATGAGTGCGACGGCATCAAATACAAGTGGATGATTGATGCGGAGTTTGAAGCCTACCCAACTTACTATGACAGGGACGGGTTCAGATTCATTTGTCTCAACCCTTGGAAGTTTACCGACTTCATGATTTCGAAGTTTTTGAATAATCCGCAGCATTTGAATGGTTCTTTGATTTACGAGTTGGGTCACATCTTTGATGCAAAACTCGTTGGAAAACCAATACAAGTGCCGCTGAACGCAGCTTATCCCGATTAACTCAATTTGATGTCCACACTGACCTTAATTTTTGCTCTGCCGTTGCTCGCCGCAATCGCACTGGCGTTCGTGCCCCGCAACTTTGCCGTCATCATGCGCGCCGTGGCGGTGGGCGTGACCGGCGTCACGATGCTGCTGGCTGTGCTGATGTTCTGGCAGTTCAATTGTGTCGAGCCTGATGCCAACGGATACCGGTTTGTCAGCACCATTCCCGGACTCGGTGCGGAATCGCTCGGCATCGCCTGCAAGCTGGGCGTGGACGGCTTGAACGTGGGGCTGGTGTTGATGGGCGCGATCGTGGCGTTCGCGGCGGCGTGCTGCTCGTTCGAGATCAAATCGCGCGAGAAGGAATTTTACATCCTTCTGCTCACGATGACCGGCGGCATCCTCGGCGCGTTCATGTCGCTCGACCTGTTTTTCTTCTACTTCTTCCATGAACTCGCGCTCGTGCCGACGTTCATCATGATCGGCGTGTGGGGTCGCGGCGAACGCAAGAATTTCGCGACGTTCCAGATCACGATTTATCTGAGCATCGGCGCGTTGCTCGCGCTCATCGGCCTCATTGCACTCTATCTGCAATTGCCCGCCGACGTCCGCACGTTCGACATTCCGACACTGACGAATTATTTCGCCGAAAACACGATGGCGCACAGCGCGCAGATGTTCATCTTCCCGCTGCTGCTGCTGGGCTTCGGAATCCTTGTTTCGCTCTGGCCATTCCATTCGTGGGCCGCGCTGGGTTACGGCTCTGCTCCAAGCGCAACAGCAATGCTCCATGCCGGCGTCTTGAAAAAGTTCGGGCTTTACGGTTTGATCCGCATCGCGATTCCGTTTTGTCCGGAGGTGGCGCAATCCCACCTCCAACTCATCGCATGGCTCGCGCTTGGCAACGTGCTTTACGTCGGCTGGGTGGCGATGCGGCAGAAGAATCTGAACCTGCTCATCGGTAATTCCAGCGTGGCGCACATGGGCATGATCTTCCTGGGCATCGCCAGCCTGAACCTCATCGGCGTGACCGGCGCGGTGGTCATCATGGTGGCGCACGGTTTCCTCGCGGCGCTGACGTTCGGCCTCAGCGGTTACATCTACAATCAGACCGGCACGCTGGAAATGAGCGAGCTGGGCGGGCTGGCGAAGAAACTGCGGTTCATCGGCGTGGCGTTTGTGATGGCGGCGATGGCGGGCTGTGGCTTGCCGGGTTTCCTGAATTTTGTGGGCGAAGTCAAGGTGTTCTTTGGCGCGTGGCAGGTGCCAGCGTTGCGCACAGTCACGGTGCTGGCAGTGTGGGGCGCGTTGTTGATTGGCGCGGTTTACATGTTGCGCGCGGTGCGGGCCGTGATGCACGCGGACATGCCAGAAAAATGGGCGGCGGTTTCCGATGCGAACCTGTGGCGCAAGCTGCCGTATGCGGTGTTGATCGCGAGCCTGTTGGTGTTCGGATGCTTTCCCAAGCTGCTCACAGAAAAGGTCACGCCGGTGACGGAGCAGATTGTAAGCATGGCGACGGTGAAGCAAGAAGCGCCTGTTGTGGTGGCGGAGATTCAGAAATGAAAAGCACCAAGCACCAAGCACCAACATCCAGAGAAACTCCAAACCCCAAGCTTCAAGCGGGCGGCGGGCGTTTCCTGGTATTTGAAAATTGGAGCTTCTCTGGAGCTTGGAGGTTGGAATTTGGAGCTTTCAACAGATGAACCTTTCATTGATGTCATTGGAAATCGGGGTGGTGCTGCTGGGCATTGTTGTGCTCATGGCGGATTTGTGGCTGCCGGCGGAGCGCAAGCGCCTGCTCGGATATGGAGCAGCGGTGGTGCTCGCGCTGCTGTTTGTGAACTCCTTCACCAGCCATTGCAGTTGTGCTCTCAATGGCGAGGCTTTCGGCGGGATGTTCGTGCAGGACGAATTGTCGGTGTTTTTCAAACGATTCTTCCTGCTGGCGGCGGCGCTCGTGCTGGTGGTGGCGGTGGAATTCTCCGATCGCATCGCCGCAGGCATCTCGGAATATTATTCGCTCATCATCTTTGCGCTGGCAGGGATGTTGTTCGCCGCGTCTGCAAACGACTTTGCCCTGCTGTTCGTCTCCATCGAACTCATCACGATCACATTCTACGTGCTGACCAGTTTCACCAGGGCCAAGGTGGCGTCGCTCGAATCCGGTGTGAAATACCTGATCCTCGGCGCGCTGTCGTCGGCCTTCATGGTTTATGGAATCGCGCTGGTCTGGGGCACGACCGGCGCGTTCAACTTCAGCGAACTGGCGATGGTCAACGCTGACTTCATCGGTAACAGAATCTTCCTGTTCGGCGTGTTGTTCGTCCTCGTCGGACTCGGATTCAAGATCGCCGCGTTCCCGTTTCAGATCTGGACGCCGGACGTTTATCAAGGAGCGCCCACGCCATCGACGGCGTTTCTGGCCGTCGGCTCGAAAGCGGCGGGTGTGGTGCTGCTGTTGCGATTCCTGTTCGCGGCGATTCCTGAAGTGACCGCCCAATGGGTGAATCTGTTGATCGTGATTTCAGCGGTGACAATCCTTTACGGCAACCTGTGTGCCATTCCACAGCGCAACCTCAAGCGGCTGCTGGGTTATTCGAGCATCGCGCACGCGGGCTACCTGCTGCTGGGTGTCGCCGCGATGGCGGGGTCAGCATCCGCGGACGGCGGATCGGCGGTGCTGTATTATCTGGCCGGGTATTTGTTCACGACGCTGGCGGCGTTTGGAGTGATCGCTCTGGTGATGCGCAAGCTCGACAGCGAGGACATCTCCGGGCTGGCTGGATTGAACCAACGTTCGCCGTTGCTGGCCACCACGATGACGCTGGCGATGGTTTCGCTGGCGGGAATTCCACCCTTGGCTGGATTCTTCGGAAAATTTCTGCTGCTCAAAGCCGTCATCGAGCAGGGAGGGTCGAATCCCGGCTATTACTGTCTGGCGTTCACGGCGTTGGTGGGTGTGGTCATCTCGCTTTACTACTACTTTGGCGTGATCCGCGCCATTTACTGGAGCAAGGACGTGCCGGACAATTCGCCCATCGCCATCACCCGGCCGATGAAGCTTGCGATGGCCGTGTGCATCGGCGGGATGTTCTGGCTGGGGCTGTTTCCGGGGTCGGTGCTGGCCCTGGCGGATTCGGCGGCGACTCTTTTACAATAACAGGGTCTCCGGCATCAGCGCCGCGACGGTTTTCCTGGAGACGAAAACCCGGTTTTAGGGCGAACGGAAAGCCTTGAAACAGATGTTGACTTGCCCTGCCTGTCTGATAGTGTCTGCGCCCTTTGATTGGAAGAAAATGAAAACGCATTTGCCTAAAGTGAATTTGGACGAGCGCAAGTGGCACGTGATTGATGCCGACGGCGCAGTTTTGGGCCGTCTGGCCGTGCAGGTTGCCGATATTTTGCGCGGCAAGGACAAGCCCGTCTATACGCCCCACCTCGACGCCGGCGACTTTGTCGTCGTTATCAATGCCGAAAAAGTGCGCGTCACCGGCAAGAAGGAAACCGCCAAGGAATACATGACCTATTCCGGCTGGAAAGGCGGCGAAAAATACACCACCGTCGCCCAGTTGCGCGACAAGCAGCCCGAAAAGCTCATCCATCGCGCCGTCAAGGGAATGATCCCCAAGAACCGCCTCGGCGACCGCCTGCTCACCAAGCTCAAGGTCTATAAAGGCCCGAACCATCCGCACACCGCGCAGCAGCCGGATGCAGTCAAGGCGGCCAACTAGTCTTTCAACTCTCAACCTCACCGCTAAATGGCTGACTCCAAAACATCCGAATTCCTCGGCACGGGCCGTCGCAAGACCTCCGTCGCCCGCGTTCGACTGGCTACCGGCAACGGCAAGATCGTCGTGAACGGACGCGCGTTTGAAACCTATTTCCCGCTCGAGACACTGCGCTCGACCGTTTCCCAGCCGCTGACCGTCACCGGCACGGCGGACAAACTGGACGTGAAGGTCAATGTCACCGGCGGCGGCCCCAACGGCCAGGCCGGTGCGGTCCGTCACGGCATCGCCCGCGCGTTGCTGGAGTTCGACGCCAACCTGCGTCCTGCCCTCAAGGCCGAGGGTCTTCTGACCCGCGACCCTCGCATGCGCGAGCGCAAGAAGTATGGCCAGCCGGGTGCGCGCAAGCGCTTCCAGTTCAGCAAGCGCTAATCTGCTGCAACTTTTTCAAAACCCCGCTGGCGAAAGTCGGCGGGGTTTTTTGTTGCTTCGAGCATATGTTCGTCAGGCTTGCCTGGCGACGGGATGCAATTAACCTGCCGCCATGCCTGAATTGAGCCGCTTCTATGGCATCATTATCCGCATGTTCTACGGCGACCACGCGCCGCCGCATTTTCACGCCGTCTATCAGTGAGAACAGGTTCAGATCAACATCGAAACCCTTGCGGTCATGAATGGTTCGATGCGGCGGCGGGCGCTGATGCTGGTGCTGGAATGGGCCGCGTTGCACCAGGACGAACTCCATCAGGCCTGGGAGCAGGCCAGTCACAATCAAGAGCCTTCCAAAATCCAGCCTTTGGACTAAAGTAAACGCATGGTTCGGATTGAAACAGCCCAACCGCTGGCAGGCCATCGTTTGAAGGTACGCTTCGACGACGGATTGGAGGGTGTTTACGCTGTTGAACCTGAACGACGCGGCGGAGTCTTCCTCAAATTGCTGGACGCAAAAGTCTTCAACGCAGTCACCGTCAATCCTGACTTCGGCTGTGTGGAATGGCCCGGCGGCATTGACCTTTGCCCGGACACGATGCATCAGGCCATGACCGGTTCGGCAGTGGATGTGGAACAATCCACGCCGACGGCACTGCGCGAAGACGCAGAAAAGAAACAGTAAAAGATGCTGGAGAACCGGAGAACGGTTGAAACGCCCGTCCTCACCTCGTTTCCGGCGGTGCAATTGAACATCCCGCCAATCCCGTTGCTGATGTTTCCAAAGACGCGGCGCACGTGAAAGCCCTCTCCGTGGGGAGAAGGTTTGGGTGAGGGAGGTCGTCAAAACATTCTTCGACGCAACGGCGCAAAGGTAGGGCGCGCCAGCCTCTGCGCGCCGGGCGTTCGCAGACCAAAGACGGCGCGCACGGCTTGTCTCGCCGGAGCGGGCAGAGGCGGAAGTGACGCGCCCTGCCAAAATGGCGTGGCGGCGATCCGGCAGAGAGCCGGCGTTTTGGGTTCAGTCAGCACGGTCTGCCGACGCGCCGCTACGGCGCGGGGAAAGCCGGAAAACGACCGCTTGCGTCCCGCACAATTTCACGGATAATTCGTTACATGAGCGCACAGGAAATCTTGATCGAAGAAATCAAGCATCAGCCCGAATCCGTGGCGCGCGAAGTCCTGCGTTATCTCAAACTCCTCGAACGCCAGCGCCAGACGGAAGCGCCGATGGACAACCTCGTCGCGGACACCTGGGAAAAACTGGGGCCGCCGCCGGAAGTGGACTATGACAAGCTTTAATCGCGGCGACGTCGTCGTGGTGGATTTGGGCATGGCAGCCAAGGTGCGACCCTGTGTGGTGGTTTCTGTTCCCCAACCCGACCGTCAACGCAACATGTCCGTAGTTGTGCCGATGACGACGGAAATTCGCGGCGGTGAATGTGAAATCCGCTTTCCCAAGCCCGCCTGGCTCCGACAGGAATCCGTCGTGAACGTGCTGGGGATTGCAGGAGTGGACAACGCGAAAATCGAGCGGCGCATCGCCGCCTTTCTCGCCGACAAGTTGAAGGAGATTGAATCCGTGTTGAAACGAGTGTTTGGCTTGTGAATCGCCGGATGAAAAGCGGCGGTGAACGCACCGCAGTCCAGACGCTTCGCGCGGTTCGAGGACACCCGGCAATCGCGAGCGTTTGGAGTGCGCGTGGCTTTAGCACCGCTTTTCCATGAAACCTCCATCCCCAAAGCGGCGATAAATCAGCCGCACTCCAAACGCTTCACGACCGCCGAACACCACAGAACAGCGCGGAGCGTCTGGAGTGCGGACGGCTTCAGCGCCGCTTTTTGAGCCGACCGTCCGCTGCGCGGCTTCAGTGGTTCAAAGCGCGAATTGAGATTCGGCGATTCTCTCCCCGTTCGAGGCGGAGAGGGAGAATCTCGGTCAGTCTCTTTGCGATCTGTGCGTTCTTTTGTGGCTGATCGTCGTCTGGAGGCGGCGCTGCTGATCATTGGAGGAACTCGCGGACGAGCCGTCCGCGCTCCTTGCAAATTTTCGTGTAGTTCGTGTGTTTCGTGGTTAGAGTTTCCCGGATGAAAACGAAGAAAGTGGCGATTGTCGGGGCATCCGGATATTCCGGCGAGGAACTGGTGCGCCTGCTGTTGAATCATCCGCAGGCGGAACTGGTGGCGGTCACTTCGCGCCAGAGCGCCGGCCAGACGCTGGGCCAGGTGTTTCCCAAGTTCGCAAGCCATCCCAGGGCGAAGTCGCTGCGTTTCAGCGAGCCGAACTCCGAGGTGCTGGCCAAGCAGGCGGACATCGTTTTCCTCGCGCTGCCTCACGGTGTGGCCGCCGAATACGCCGTGCCGTTGCTGGAAGCGGGCTGCATCGTCATTGATTTGAGCGCCGATTTCCGGCTCAAGAGCGCGGACATCTACAAGGAATTCTACGCGCACGATCATCCCGCGCCGGACCTGCTGGCAAAATCCGTTTATGGTCTGCCGGAAATCCACCGCGACCAGATCAAGAAAGCCACGCTCATCGCGTCGCCCGGGTGTTATCCCACGAGCATTCTGCTGCCGACGATTCCGTTGTTGAAGGCAGGCATCATCAAGCCGCACGGGATCATCGCCGATTCTTTGAGCGGTGTCAGCGGCGCGGGTCGCAAGGCGGAGGTGGATTATCTGTTCTGCGAGTGCAACGAAAGCGTCCGGCCCTACGGCATTCCCAAGCACCGGCATTTGTCGGAGATCGAGGAGCAACTGTCTCTGGCCGCAGGAGCGCAGGTGACGGTCCAGTTCACGCCACATTTGATTCCTGTCAATCGAGGTATCCTGACGACGTTGTATCTCGCGCCCGCAAATCATTTCAGCACACCCGACGAAGTCGCGAAACTCGGCGAACAGATTGCCGCCTGCTATCGGACTGCTTACGCGAACGAACCTTTCGTTCGCTTGCTCGAAGGCAAGGCGTTTCCCGACACCAAGAACGTCGTTGGCACAAACGTCTGCGAAATCGCGTGGCGACTGGACGCACGCACGGGCCGGCTGATTGTGATGAGCGCCGAGGACAATCTGACCAAGGGCGCCAGCGGCCAGGCCGTTCAAAGCATGAACATCCTCTGCGGCTGGCCGGAGACGGCGGGGCTGGTTTGAAGGAAGAATGCAGAATGAAGAATGAAGAAACGGGTGTTCTGTCGCTTGGCGACGGCCTGACAAGGGCTAATTGCCGCGAACGCTCCAAAAGCGGCGGAGGGCCGCCGCAGTCCAAGACGCTACCGCGTTCAATGAACTCTCGCCCATTCGCGAAGCGTCCCGGAGTGCGCCGGTCCTCTGGCGCTTTTTTCACGCAACTCCACAAGCCTTCCCTCCACCGCGCAGTCACCAATCACGCTTGTGGTCATTCGTCATTCGTCATTCGTCATTCGTCATTTGGACTCCTCCCGTGACCGCTTCAGAAAAGTCTCACGCCCGGTGGAATGCGGCAGACTACGCCGCCAATTCCGCCGTGCAACAATCCTGGGCGCGTGAATTGATTGCGCGACTCAAGTTGCGCGGTGTTGAACACGTGCTGGATGTCGGTTGTGGCGATGGAAAGGTGACTGCGGAACTGGCGTGCGCCGTTCCACGGGGACGGGTCGTGGGTGTGGATGCTTCCGAAGAAATGATCCAGTTCGCGCGCAAAACATTTCCGCCGACAACGCATCCGAATCTCGAATTCCAGGTTTGCGACGCCCGAAAACTCGGCATCGAATTGGAGCGCCGGTCTCCGACCCGGCGGGTCGTGGGCAGTGCGGAGCATCACGCCGGGTCGGAGACCAGCGCTCCGTTCGATTTGGTTTTTTCCAACGCAGCCCTGCATTGGGTTGACGATCACAAGGCATTTCTCAGCAGCGCGGCAACGGCACTCAAAACGGGCGGACGACTTGTCGTTTCGTGCGGTGGCAAGGGAAACGCGCACGACGTGTTTCTCGCGTTGCGTCCGGAGATGCGGCTCGCGCGGTGGCGAACATTTTTTCGTGCGATGCCCAAGCCCTATTTCTTTTATTCGTCGCAGGATTACGAGCGCTGGCTTCCGCGCTACGGTTTTCAATCGTGCCGCGTGGAGCTCGCGCCCAAGGATGCCGTGTATGACGGAGCAGACGGTTTTGCCACCTGGCTGCGAACAACGTGGCTGCCTTACGTGCAGCGTGTGCCGGAAGAATTGCGCGAGGATTTCATCAGCGCCGTTACAAAGCGCTATCTGGCAAAACATCCGCCGGATGCGAACGGCGGCGTCCACGTGCGCATGGTGCGACTGGAAATCGAGGCCGTGAAAGCCGGAGCTATTGAAAAATGAAACTGCCGTACTATCACGTTGATGCATTTGCGTCACAGCCATTCCAAGGAAACCCAGCAGGCGTTTGCCTACTGGAGCATTGGTTGAGTGATGCGACGATGCAAAGCATCGCCGCTGAAAACAATCTCTCGGAAACCGCGTTCTTCGTTCCACACGGTGACGATTACGAGCTGCGCTGGTTCTCACCGGCAATCGAAATTGATTTGTGCGGCCATGCGACGCTGGCATCGGCGTTCATTCTGTTTTCTGAGCTGGGTTTTCGCGGTAACTCTGTCCGGTTTCATACGCGCAGCGGCGTTTTGTCTGTGACTCGCAAGAACGATGTCCTGACGCTCGACTTTCCGTCGCGCCCACCCGCGCCCTGCATTGTGCCGGAAGCGTTGGTTCTCGGATTGGGAAGGAAACCGGTTGAAGTGCTCAAAGCCCGCGACTATTTCGCGATCTACCCTGCTGAAGACGACGTGAAATCGTTGCAGCCTGACTTCGCGGAACTGGGGACACTCGATGCCAAAGTCATTGTCACCGCGCCTGGCACGAGCTGCGATTTCGTGTCGCGCTTTTTCGCACCGACAGCTGGAGTTCCAGAAGACCCGGTCACTGGCTCGGCGCATTGCACGTTGATTCCCTACTGGTCGCAACGACTGGGCAGGAACAAATTGCAGGCGCGGCAGGTTTCGAGACGCGGCGGCGAATTGATTTGTGAACTCGCAGGGGAACGGGTGTTGATCGGTGGTCGCGCAACGCTTTACATGCGCGGAGAGATTCAACTGCCCGATTAGCGCACGGCATTGCGGCCCAAACTGTAAAAAAGGGTCGGATTTGGAGTCTGATTCGAATACCTTCATGCCAGCTCGAATGAGCGTTCAGAATATGGAATGGATTACCCAATTGTCATCGAACCAGCCCGTCGCATGGGCTGTGCTTGTGTTGTCCGGCGTGGGTGCCATCGGCCTGGCACTGGCCAGCCTGAAAATTCGTGGCGTGGGCATTGGCATCGCGGGCGTGTTGTTCGCCGGGATTGCCGTCGGCCACTTCGGAGTCCACATCGAAAAGGAGATTCTGGAGTTCGTCCGGGAGTTTGGATTGATCCTTTTTGTCTTCACCATCGGCCTGCAACTTGGCCCTTCGTTCTTTGCGTCATTGAGAAAACAGGGTTTGAAATTGAACCTGCTGGCGGCATCGGTCGTTGTGCTCGGTTCCGCCATTGCGATGCTGGGCGCGCATCTGGTGCTGGGCATAGACATTGCCGCGGCCATCGGATTGTTGTCCGGTGCCACCACCAACACTCCGTCGCTGGGCGCGGCGCAACAGGCGTTGATGACGCTGGGAGAATCGGCGTCGGCCCAGGAGGCGCTGCCGGCGGTGGCCTACGCGGTGGCGTATCCGGGTGGCGTCGTTGGCATCATCGGCTCGCTGCTGCTGCTCCGCGCCGTGTTCAAAGTTGATCCAGAAAAGGAGGCCGAAGCCTTCCGCGCCGAACAACGCAAAGGAATCGAACCCGTCGAGCGAGTCAATTTCGTCGTGGACAATCCCAATCTCGAAAACCTCGCCATCGAGGACATTCCCGGACGGCGCGAAACGGGAGTTGTCATTTCGCGCATCCGTCGCGCCGGAAAAACCGACGTGGAAACGGCCACAGACCAGACCGTTTTGCACCGCGGCGACATCATCCTGGCCGTCGGTTCGCGCAGAAACCTCGACCGCTTCCGCGTCATCGTGGGCCGCGAGAGCGACGTGGATTTGATGAAAGCGCCCGGCCGCGTGGTCACCCGCAAAATCGTCGTGACTCACAAGGAGGTGCTGGGCAAAACGATTGACGAATTGAACCTGGACGAACGGCACGGAGCGACCATCACCCGAGTCACACGCACCGAAATTGAAATGACCGCGCGCCCGGAACTGCCGCTCCAGTTCGGCGACGTGGTGCAGGTGGTGGGCGAAGAGGCCGCGATTACCGCGGTGACAAAAGAACTCGGCAATTCCGTCCGAGCGCTCAATGAAACCAATTTCGTCCCCATCTTTGTGGGCATCGCATTGGGCATTCTGGCGGGATCGTTGCCCTTCTATTTTTCCGGAATGCCGGTGCCTGTGAAACTCGGCCTTGCGGGCGGACCGCTGGTCATAGCCATCATCCTCAGCCGCATCGGGCGCATCGGCCGGCTGGTCTGGTACATGCCGGCGAACGCCAACACGGCGTTTCGCGAACTGGGCATTGTGCTGTTCCTTGCGTGCGTGGGATTGAAGGCAGGCGAAAAATTCTTCAGCGTCGTGTTCACGCAACAGGGTTTCATCTGGCTGCTGGCCGGTATTGCAATCACCGTGCTGCCGTTGGTGGTGGTGGGATTCGTGGCGCGAACGATTCTCAAGATGAATTTCACAGCCATCAGCGGCCTGCTGGCAGGCAGCATGACCGATCCGCCCGCGCTGGCGTTCGCCAATGCTGTTTCCAAGTCGGACGCACCCGCTGTTGCCTACGCGACGGTCTATCCGTTGACAATGCTGCTGCGAATCGTCATTGCCCAGGTGCTGGTGCTGATGCTTTTCCGGTAAATAGAGCGTCGTTGGACCGTATTGAAATGTTGTACCCGTGTGTGGATGGTTCGTTGCGTTCTCCCTCACCCTGACCCTCTCCCGCTGGGAGAGGGAAAAGTCATTGGGCGTTTTTTGCTTTTGCCAACGATTGACTAGCCAATACCGTCGCAGGTTCGCGGCAGAGGCGGCGTTTGATTCTCCCTCTCCCAGTGGGAGAGGGCCGGGGTGAGGGTGATCTAGCGCAATGTCATGCCGGTCACGCCTTATCCCAGGCGGTTTTAAGCAGAGGGGCGTTGCATTACAAATTGGATTGCGAGACGCGCACGCGTTGGCAATCTCTACACGATTTCATGAAGCAACAATTCAAAGTCATCGAAGGTTCAATCACGGCGCCGCAAGGCTTCCTCGCCAGCGGAGTGTTTTGCGACATCAAACGCCTGGGCACGGGCAAAGGGTCGCAGAAAGGAAAGAAACGCGACCTCGCACTCATCGTTTCCGAAGTGCCGGCGACCGTCGCGGGCATGTTCACGACCAATCAGGTCTGTGCCGCGCCTGTGAAAGTGTGTGCTGAACGCGTGAAGAAAGGCGTGGCGCAGGCGATTGTCGTGAACTCCGGCAATGCCAACGCCTGCACCGGCCGACAGGGCATGAAGGACGCACGCGAAATGACGGCGCAGGTCGCGAAGATTTTTCACATGCCGGAACAACATGTTCTGGTCGGCAGCACAGGACGCATCGGAGTGACGATGCCGATGGACAATGTGAGATCGGGCATCCGCCACGCCGCGCAGTTACTGGGCAACGATGCCGCTCATGCCACCGAAACCGCTGAAGCCATCATGACCAGCGATTCGCGCCAGAAACAGATTGCCGTTGAATTCAAATTGGGTGGCAAAACGGTGCGCATTGGCGGCATTTGCAAGGGCGCAGGAATGATCCAACCGGGAATGTCCGCCACCGGCGCACGACCGGCTGCGTTGCCGCACGGTGGATTGCACGCGACGATGCTGGGTTTTATCACCACGGACGCCGCGATTGAGGCAAAAGCGTTGCAGGCCGCGTTGCAGGAAGCCGTGGCGAACAGTTTCAACCGCATCACCGTGGATGGCGACATGAGCACGAACGACACGGTGCTGGTGCTGGCGAATGGGCTGGCGGGGAATGAAAACATCCAACATCCAACATCCAACATCCAACACCGAACGTTTCAGGCTGCGCTCACGTATGTCTGTCTGGAACTGGCGAAGATGATTGTACGCGATGGCGAAGGCGTGCATCGCGTGGTGACTGTGCGCGTGAACGGCGCAAAGACGATTCAAGATGCCGATGCCGCCGCGCGTGCGGTGGCGAACAGCGCGCTAGTAAAAACAAGCTGGCACGGCGGCGACCCGAACTGGGGGCGCATCATTGACGCCATCGGTTATTCTCCGGCAACTGTCGTGGAGGAGAAGATTGACATCGGCTATTCCGCGCCCGGCAGCCGGAAGGTTCTATGGAGCTTGAAACGCGGCCAGCCGACGAAGGCGACGTTCAAGCAACTGTGTCTCGCCGTTGCTCCCAAGGAATTCGAACTGCGCATCAACCTTAACCTCGGCAAGGCCGCCGCCGTCATGTATGCAGCAGATTTGACCGAGGAATACGTGGACTTTAACAAAGGCGACGTGACTGATCCGACGACACTGGGAGGCTGATTTGTTAGCCACGGATTCACCATGTGGAACACGGATGAGGTTCAAACTGGACATGCTTATTTGAAAGGCGCAGGCTCGACCCCATAGAACAAGACAGGCTGTAAAATTGTAACCTAGTATCTGTTCGGCAAACCGATGAACCTTTTCCTGCCAAAGCCACTTAGGGAAGCTCTTGAAAAGGGAGTTGGGTTTTTTATGGGCGAGGATTGCGAATGGAAATTCGAGCAAAAGGAATCGGCAGAGTTCATAGAGAAGATTGTGGGATGTCCTGTGTACGCCTTCGCCAACAATGGGTTTGGTGATTATTTGTTCCTGAAAAAGAGGCCGGACGGGGATGGATTTGGAGAGGATGTTTTTGAATTCTTTCACGAGGGACCGGAAATCAAGCGGATTACTGAAAATTTGGAGACGCTGCTCGGATTGAAGGATCGCCCCGCGTCGGTAGATGTCTATCCAAAAGCCATCTACGAAACAGGAGAGTTGGTCCAGGTAGGAGATCGTGTTCAGGTCAAAGTGTGGGCAGAGTTTTGGAAGGGCTGGCAGGACGGACAGGTCGATTATGTCCCCGGAATCTCCAAGAAAAAGCTCAAGCACGAATACAACGGATTGAAGTGGGTTGCGATTAGATTCCGAAACGGGGAGATTTGCCCAGTGGTAGACCCCAAAAGCGGAAAACTTAGAAAGGTCAGATTTGTTGCACGGCACAGCTAGACTGCAACCATCGCCGCCCGATCAGCCCGCGTTCTTAATTGTTCCCCCATTGCCCGCACAGTTCGTCCGCAATCAGAAGATCTGTGTTTTATCTATGTTCGTCTGCGGCTAACTTTTGGCACAACGTGCATACCCTCATTGCCAAAGCCGCGACGTTGCTGGAAGCCTTGCCTTACTTTCAGCGTTTCCGCAACCAGAAGTTCGTCGTCAAATATGGTGGCTCGTTCATGGACTCGCCCGATGCTTGACTTCTATTGGCAATAGATGGAAATTCGCCCCGCATGAGCCACGCGCTGACACCCTACTACAAGCAGATCATCCGTCGGCAGATCGCCACCGGACGCTTCAATAATGAGAGCGAGGTTATCCGTCATTCACTGCGGCTGGCTGATTCGTTGGAGCGGGCCTCAGGACCATTGGGCCGCGCTTTCGCCGGACGCGAGGAGCTTGAGGAATTACTGCTGGAAGGGCTGGCGAGTGGCGACGGCAAACGGATGACTCCAGCCCGGAAAAAGCAAATTTACAAGCTGGCGCTGGAGGAATCGTGAGCGGCTATCATGCGCTGCCCAAGGCGGATGAGGATTTGATCGAGGGCGCACGATGGATTCGCGCGGATAATCCGCAGGCCGCACGTCGGTTTCTGGGTGCGGCATTCGAGGCGTTTGACCGGCTGGCGGAATTTCCTGAGTCCGGCCCCATGGCGCGGCTGAAAAACCGGCGACTGGCAAATATTCGTTTTTGCGTTTTGCCGCCTCCGTTTAACCGGTGGGTGATTTTTTATCGCATCATCGGTGGCGAGGTTGAAATCAATCGCCTGATTTACGGCACGCAAAACTGGCGCGGCAAACCAGGTTCATTTTTTATCTGAAGGGCTGTTGGCTGCAAGGCGATGGCGCGGTTGCGTGTTGCAGTGACGAACTGACTGAGAAGCGAAAAGATTTCAACAAAACTGCGGCGTCCGACATTATTCGGCAGTCAGCTAAATCATATGACTACTATCACACGAGCCATCCTGGGTGGCGTTACCACAGTCGTTCTGATGACAGCACAAATCATGGCCGCTGAAACGAACGGTGTCATCGCGCCCGGTGCGAAACTGGAGAAACTGGCGGGTGATTTCAAGTTCACCGAAGGTCCGACGTGCGACAAGGACGGCAACGTTTTCTTCACCGATCAGCCGAACAATCGGATCATGAAATGGAGCGTGGACGGCAAGCTTTCCACGTTCCTCGAACCCGCCGGGCGCGCCAACGGAATGTTCTTTGATACGCAGGGCAATCTCATTGCCTGTGCCGACGAAAAGACGGAGTTGTGGTCCATCACACCCGACGGGAAGCACACGGTGCTGGCGAAGGAATACGAGGGCAAGGCTCTCAACGGTCCGAACGATGTCTGGGTGCGGGCCGACGGCAGCCTGTTTTTCACTGATCCGTTCTACAAACGTCCGTGGTGGGATTACAACGATCCGCCACAGGGAACGCAGCAGGTGTATTTCCTGAGCGCCGACCGCAAAACGCTCAAGCGTGTGACCACCGATCTGGAGCAACCCAACGGCATCATCGGCACGCCGGACGGCAAAACATTGTTCGTTGCGGACATCAAGGCGAAGAAAACTTATGCCTACGACATCCAGCCCGACGGCGCGCTGGCGAACAAACGTCTCTTTTGTGAACTGGGTTCGGACGGCATGACATTGGACACTGAAGGCAATCTCTATCTCACAGGCCGTGGAGTGTCGGTGTTCGACAAGACTGGAAAGAAGATCGGACAAATTGACGTGCCGGAAGGCTGGACGGCGAATGTCAGTTTCGGCGGTGCGGACCGTCGCACGCTGTTCATCACAGCGAGCAAGGGGCTATATTCCATCCGCACGAAATTCCCCGGCGCAAACGCCACCAAGTAATCCCACAAATATGGCGGCGCTCCGCAGGCACGCCGCCACGACGGTTCACAGGTTGTAGAATTGCTCCCAATCCTTGCGGGGCGGCGCGTCGGAGAGCAGTTCGTTGGCGGCCTTGTGATTGGTGATTTGTCTGGTCTCCCGGTCGAACAGCACTTTTGCGTTCACGCGCTGGGCGATGATGCCGATGGCCATCGCCTGGCACAACGGGCCGGCGACCGAGAACGGCGACCGGCATTTTTCCTCGCCCTTGCAGGCTTTCAAAAAGTTCGCAAAGTGATTGGACGGACTTTTCGGAACGGCAGGCAGTCTGGATTCCATGTCCTTCGCCTTGGATTCAGGAATGATCTTCAGCGTGGTGGCGTGCGAGCCGCCCTTGAAAACGAGGTCTTCGCCGTAAATGACTTTTCCCGGCGGATATTTCTTGGTGTCCAGTTTGCCGGTGCTTGGCGGCGGGATGTTGCCATCCACGACGGCGTCGCCAAATGCTTCAGGCAACGGCGCGAGGTTGTTTTGTCCGTCATACCAGGTGAGTTCCACGGGCGGCATCGAGCCGCGTTGGGGGAATTTGAATGCCAGCGTGGAGGCTTGCGGAAAAATATAAGGGCTGTAGCCCTCAATGAGAACGGGATCAACCTCGGTGGGCAGGCCGAGGTCGAGGAATTCGTGGGCCGTGTCGAAGATGTGCGCGCCCCAGTCGCCGAGCGCTCCGTTGCCGTAGTCGTACCACGAGCGCCATTCTCCGTTGATGTAACCCTTGTTGTAGGGATGGAACGCGCCGGTGGCGACCCAGCAATCCCAGTCGAGCGTTTCAGGCAGCGGCTCTTGCGGGAGGAAACCGGTGACTGTCATCCCGTGCCAGCGGCGCGGGTTATTCATGAAGGCAGTGATGCGCGTCACGTTCTTGATGACGCCGGCCTCGACCCATGTTTTGAACTGGAAATAGTTCGCCTCAGAATGGCCCTGGTTGCCCATCTGGCAGGCGACCTTGTATTTCTTCTCGGCCTGCATCAGCAGTTCGATCTGGCGGAAGGAATGTGCCATGGGTTTCTCGACATAGACGTGTTTGCCGAGTGACATGGCGAGAATGGTGATGGGGAAATGGGAAAAATCCGGCGTGCCCACGCACACGGCGTCAATCTGGTTTCCCAGCTTGTCGAACATCTTCCGGAAATCCTGGAATCGGGGAACATCGGGATAGTCCTTGAGGATGCCGAGCGTTTGTTTGGCTCCCATGTCCACGTCGCAGAGGGCGACGATGTTGGCGAGGCCGGTTTTTTGGAAGTCCCGGATGATCTCCGCCCCTCGATTGCCGATGCCGCAGCAGGCGAGATTGACCTTGCCCGTTGATTCCGCGCCAAACGAGAAGCGCGGCAGGAACGCGGCGGAAGCTCCGGCGGCCAGCACGCCTTTGAGAAACGCGCGACGGTGCATGGGATTGGTGAACGAGTCGGTGCGGTTTTGGTGTTTCATGAGATGTTCTCCGATATGGCAGTTCAAGGATTGGGAGGCACGCGCAGTTTGACGTTACGGAACGAAACCTCGTCGCCGTGGTCCTGCAACAGGATGTGTCCGTCCGGCCATTCGCCGAAGCCGGGGATGCTGTGATACTTGCTCCGGGCGACGAATTCGCGGAACGCTGGTGTGCCACGGTCGTATTCCAAAATCTTTTGGCCGTTGAGCCAGTGTTCGATGTGATTGCCCTGGACAAGGATGCGCGCTGTGTTCCATTCGCCGATGGGATTTGGTTTTTTGTCCGGGGCGGCGGTGATGAGGTCATACAGCGAACCAAGGGTGCGATTGCCGTCGCGGCCCTGTTTGGCGTCGGGGTGACGTTTATCGTCGAGGATCTGGTATTCCAGTCCGATGGCCGAGCCGGTTGTGGTCTTTGCTCCTGTGCCGGTGATGGGATCGAGGTTCGGCTGGCAGAAATACTTGATGCCGCTGTTGGCACCGGGTGTGATTTTGAAGTCCAGAACGAGTTCAAAGCTGGAGAAACGTTCGCGGGTGACGATGTCTCCGCCCGCTGTGGATTCTCCTCCGCCGCTGGCCAGAACGGTGAGCGCACCGTCGCGGATGACCCATCCGTGCGACGGAAATTTTTCCAGTTTGGCGCCGCGCCAGCCGTCTGTGGTATGGCCATCCCACAACAAACGCCAGCCGTCGGATTTCTCAGATTCGGTCAGTGTGTTTAGGCCCGTTGCCGCGTCGGGCAATTCAATGATCTTCAAATTCCGCCAGCGCACTTGAGTGCCGTCTTTTGGTTTCTCGTTGCCGATGCTGTGGACCTGCAACGCGATGAAGCCGCGTGGTGTCACATCGTCCTTTATGTCCGCGCAACGTGTGCCGTTGAGCCAGGTTTTGATCGAATCACCTTTTGCCTCGACGCGAACCTGATTCCAGTCGTCGGGTTTGAAGATTTTCATGCCCTGTTCGCTGAATGTTTTTGCCTCCGGGCTTTTGTCGCCACCTGATGGAAAGAGCCAGCCGCGCCGCGATTCGTCGTAAATGCCGCCGGTCCACATGCGCTTGCGCGCCACGTCCGGGTCAATCTCGACCTGGTAGCCATGCACGCGGCCCGCAGGGATGGTGATCGTCTTTCCGTTCCAATCAAAGTTGGTGGCCGTGTCAAAACACTCGCTGCGAATCTGCACGCCGGAGTTCAGTTTTGGGTCCACCTTGAATTCGTATTCGAGGATGAAATCACCGAAAGTCTGTTCGGTGCAGAGAAAACTGTTCGGTGTGTTCATCACGGACGTGCCCACGATTTCGTTGCCTTCAACCGCGTAAAGCGCCTTGCCTCCGCGTTGCACCCAGCCGGAAAGGTCCTTGCCATTGAACAGTTCACGACCGCCATCGGCTGCGAACGACGTCGCGATGCCGAACAGGAGGACGGTGACGGCGTGCGGAAAAGATTTGAGGCTCATAAGCGTGAATTCGCGCCGGTTGTGATTGCGGCGACAACCTTAATGACATGCTTGCATCGCTGCAAATTCATTATTTGTGCGACAGCTTCGTCCGGCGACTGACACCGCCTCCAGCAGCGCCTGCATGCCGGGGGAAATCGCTGAAACGTCGAATGTCTGTCTCCGCGCAAGCGTGCTGTGGACGGGGACTGTCCGCGCTCCGGCGGCAGTGCCCGATTTTGTCCACCGGGCGAATCCACCGGACACTGATCTGGAACTCTTGCCGCAAGTTGTGGTTTGAAATCCGCCCGGCGTCTGTGGCTAAATGCTCCCCGCGTTATGCAAGACCTTATCGCAAAAGCCGCCACACTGCTGGAGGCGCTGCCCTACATCCAGCGTTTCCGCACCCAGACGTTCGTCGTCAAGTATGGCGGATCGTTCATGGATTCGCCAGACCCCTCCATCCGCAACGGCGTGGCGCGCGACGTCGTGTTTCTTGAGGCTGTCGGAATCAATCCCATCGTGGTTCACGGCGGTGGCAAGGCCATCACTCGCGCCATGGAGGCCGCCGGATTGAAAGCTCAATTCATCCAAGGCCAGCGCGTCACGGACGAGGCGACCGCGCTGGTGGTGGACCGCGTGCTGTCGCGCGAGATCAATCCCGAAATCGTCAAGACCATCGAATCGTTGGGCGGCAAGGCGCGCGGGTTCAGCGGCGCGGACATCTTCAAGTGCCGGAAACTGCTGGTGGACGACAAGGAAAACCCCGGAAAGAAGATTGACGTCGGTTACGTGGGCGAAGTCGTTGAGGTGAACACCGACCCGTTGCGCCAGTGCATCCGTCGCGGAGTGACGCCGGTCATCAGCCCGGTGGCGCTTGGCGAGGACGGAATGATCTACAACTGCAACGCCGACGTTGGCGCCGCGCAAACGGCCATTGCCCTGAAAGCGAAACGTCTTGTGTTCATGAGCGACGTGCCGGGGTTGTTGTCCGATCCGAAGAATCCCGACTCGCTGATTCCACATCTCAAGACCGAAGCCGTGGCCGAATTGAAGGCGTTGGGCGTGATTGACAAGGGAATGATCCCCAAGGTGGACAGCGCCGTGGCCGCCATCAAGACCGGCGTGGAAAAAGTCTCCTTCGTGGACGGCCGCGTGCAACATTCCGTGCTGCTGGAGATTTTCACCGATGAAGGTGTGGGCACGGAAGTGGTCTTGTGATTTGGGATTTACGAATTACGATTTACGCGTAGTGCGCGAACCGGGGACGAGCGCAGCCATCGCGCAATGTCAGTCCGTGAACACGACGCATACATACTTCGCGAGAACACCGGAACATCCGGCGTGGTGGAATCCGCCCGAACCGCCGTCGAACTGCTGGCGGATCACGACATTCCGCATCTGATTGTCGGCGGGCTTGCCGTCCAGGAACACGGCTATCCACGGGTGACCATGGACGTGAACATTGTTGTTCCGGACGTGATGGAGGCCGTGGAATGGTTGACAGCAAACCTGACCGGGCCGTTTTACCGTGTGGCCGATTTTCCTGACCGCGTCGAATACCGCCGCAATGGCGTGATGATTGACGTGCTGCCCGCCGGACGGGTTGTGAAAGACGGCTGCAAGGTTCCGTTTCCAACCCCGATCCGGGTCACGGAGCAGTTTCAGATCGTGACTCTGGAGGATTTGATCTCTCTCAAACTGGACAGTTGGAGCAACAGCCCACACAAGCGGCTCCGGGACAAATCGGACGTTGTGGAACTGATCCAGCGCCGCAAATTGCCTCGCGACCTGGCCGTCAATCCCGTCGTGCGCCCCCTCTACATCGAAACCTGGGACGCGTTGAACGCTGAGAAGTGATTTGCGATTTGCGATTTACGATTTACGAATTACGATTTGCCCGCGAATCCAAGTTGGACTTGTAAATCATAAATCGCATATCGTAAATCCGTGAAGGAAATCGTTCCAGCGCCGCCGCCGATCATTCGCAACCAGTTCGAGACCGTCCGCGAATTGTTTTCAAAAAACGTAGTGCCCAGCTATGGCCGCTTCGACATCGCGTTCAGCCACGGGCACGGCAGCGAGTTGTTCGATGTCAACGGCAAGCGTTACCTCGATCTCGGCGGCGGCATCGCCGTTTGCTCAATCGGCCACGCGCACCCGGCCATCACCGAGGCGCTGGTGGAACAATCAAAGAAACTCGTTCACGTCTCAAATCTTTATTACACGGAGCAACAGGGCCGGCTGGCCCAGGCGCTGGTGAATCTCATTGCGCCGGGCAAGATGTTCTTCTGCAACAGCGGCGCGGAGGCCAACGAAGGTCTGTTCAAGCTCGCGCGAAAGTTCGGTCACGACGAAGGCCGTTTTGAGGTCATCACGACGATCAATTCCTTCCACGGCCGCACGCTTGCGGGCATTGCCGCCACCGGACAGGACAAGGTGAAGAAAGGTTTTGAACCGATGATGCCCGGCTTCCGGCACGTGCCTTACAATGATTTGCAGGCGATGCGTGATGCCATTTCGCCCGCGACAGTGGCGATCATGGTCGAGGGCATCCAGGGCGAAGGCGGCGTCACTCCCGCGTCTCCCGAATATCTGCTGGGACTGCGAGCACTGTGCGACGAAAGGAAATTGTTGTTGCTCATGGACGGTGTGCAGTGCGGACATTTTCGCACCGGAAGGTTCCAGAGCTTCCAGAGAATTCTTGAAGGTGTTTCCGGTGGCGAACATTTTGTTCCCGACGGCATCTCGATGGCCAAGTCGTTGGGCGGCGGTTTTCCGATGGGCGCGTTTTGGGTGCGGTCGCCATACGCGGATTTGCTCGGTGCCGGAACACACGGCACGACTTATGGCGGAACGCCGCTGGCGTGCGCCGTTGCTCTCAAGGTGCTGGAAGTCATCGAAAAGGAGAGACTCGCCGAGAACGCGCGCGCCGTTGGAGATCATCTCAAGAGCAGCCTGCTGGCATTGGCGGGG
>DAOLDN010000002.1:0-39546 GCA_035327385.1 Verrucomicrobiota bacterium
GTCGCGAACGCTACTAATTCAGAGCCCTGATTTCCATCGGGCGGCGTCCGGCAACAGACGCCGCCTTTTCTTTCCCTGCAACTACAATCGAGGCGGATTTCAGATGTCCAGTTCCACACCCACCGGACAATGATCGCTGCCAGCGATGTCCGGACGGATGAACGCCCGCTTCAATCGTGGCCGCAACGCGGCGCTGATGAGAAAATAATCTATCCTCCATCCGACGTTCCGCGCGCGCGCGCCGCTCATCTGGCTCCACCAGGTATAATGGCCTCCGCCCTTCTCGAATTCGCGGAATGTATCCACGAAGCCCGCCTTTACAAACGCGCCGAACCCCGCGCGTTCCTCCGGCGTGAAACCGTGATTGCGCACGTTCGCCTTCGGGTTCGCGAGATCAATCTCCGTGTGCGCCACGTTCAGGTCGCCGCAAAAAACAACGGGCTTCCAGCGTTCCAGTTTCTTCAGATGGCGCAGGAAGTCGCGGTCCCATTCCTGACGGTAGGCCAGACGTGTCAGTTCGCGCTTTGAGTTGGGCACATACACGTTGACCAGAAAGAAATCCTCGAATTCCGCGTTGAGCACGCGTCCTTCGCGGTCGTGTTGCGCCACCCCGATGTGCGGCGTCACCCGCAGCGGTCGCGTTTTGGTGAAGATGGCCGTGCCGGAGTAGCCCTTTTTCTCGGCGCAATTCCAGTACGTGGTGTATTTGGCCGGCCAGAGTTGTTCCACGTCGTCCGGGCTGCATTTGGTTTCCTGAAGACACAGCACGTCGGGCTTTTCCTGGTCCAGATATTCCAGGAAGTTTTTCTTCAACACCGCGCGCAACCCGTTGACATTCCATGAGATCAGCTTCACGAGTGAAGGATAAACCGGAAGCTGTACGGAAGGCCATCAGTAACCAACGGCGCGGAATAGAGGTTGATAAGCCCCGCAAAGTGGTGCATCTAAACCAGCGTCATGTTATGAAAACACCGTGGCAACTGTTCACGTTGGCCTTCCTTCTGGCAGCCGCTCCCGCAGGGGCGCAGGACATGACTTTGGAACGACCGTTGCCCGATGTCAGGGACGTGCTCAAGGGCATCGTGGAACGCGCGCAACAGGAGGACGACGAACGCGCCTTCAAACAGCACTACACCTATCACCGTACAAAAGTGAAGGAGACCCGCAACGGCGACGGCGACTTGAAGAAGCGCGAGGAGAAACGAAAAGTTCACATTCCAAAATCCACGGTCGAGGTTGCAGACGACGACGATGATTCCCCCGTGGCCGATGGCCAGTCCACCACAAATTTTCTCTATGAAGGAAAGGGCAAAGCGTTTGAAAAGTCTGATTTTGCACTCACAGACGATCTGCTGTCTCGGTTTGAATTCAGGATGGTCGCCCGCGAAACGATCCGCGGACGACCGATGCTGGTGATCGATTTCAAACCCGCGAACAAGAAGCTTCCCGAACACACCCTCAAGGACAAGTTCATCAACAAGGCGGCGGGACGCTTCTGGGTGGATGAGGAGGATTACACCCTGTCGAAAGCCGAGGTTCATCTCACGGACCGGGTGAACGTGATTGGCGGTCTTGCGGGGGCGATTTGGAAGTTCAATTACAGGTTCGACCGCGAGCGCACCGAGGAAGGATTCTGGTTTGTCCGCTCAACGGGCTGGCACGCGGAAGGGCGGCAGGTTTTCCTGAGGCGAACGATTGATTATCACGAGGAAAAAACGGACGTGAAGAAATACCCGTTCTCAATCCACGCGCGCGAGGACGGGATCACCACTCAATGACCGCCGCGCCCCAGGTCAGTCCCGCGCCGAACACCACCAGCAGGATCAGATCCCCGCGCTGAATTTTTCCCGACGACACCGCTTCGTCCAGTGCGATGGCCACCGATGCCGCCGAGGTGTTGCCGAAACGGTCCAGGTTCACGAACATCTGTTCCGGTGTTGCTCCCAACCGGTCACCCACGGCGTCAATGATTCGACGGTTCGCCTGATGAGGGATGACACACTTGATCTTCGTGATGTCCAGTTCGCAGCGACGCAACGCCTCCGTCGCCGCTGAACACATCGCCTGCACCGCGTTCTTGAACGTGTCCTTGCCCTCCATGCGCAGGTAATGCAAACGCGCGTCCACCGACGCGTGAGTGGCCGGACAACGACTGCCACCGCCCGGCATGTAGAGCAATTCCGCTTTCGAGCCATCAGCGCCCATCACCGCCGTCAACAACCCGTGCGTGCCCGGACGGCTCTGCAAAATCGCCGCACCAGCACCGTCGCCAAACAACACGCACGTGTTGCGGTCCTTCCAGTCCACGATGGACGACAACTTTTCCGCGCCGATGACCAACACCGTGTCGTAGGTGCGGGACATGATGAACTGCTGGCCGATCTCCAGCCCGTAAATGAATCCCGAACACGCGGCCTCCATGTCGAACGCCGCGGCGCGTTTCGCTCCGATCTTCTGCTGCACGAGGCACGCCGTGGAGGGAAACACCATGTCCGGCGTCAATGTCGCCACGATGATCAGGTCAATCTGCTCGCCCGTGACGCCGGCGTTGGCCATCGCCCGCAACGCCGCTTTTGTCGCCAAGTCGGAAGTGAACTCGTTTTCCGCCGCCAGCCGCCGTTCCTTGATGCCGGTGCGCGTGGTGATCCATTCGTCGGTTGTCTCCACCATTTTTTCGAGGTCGGCGTTGGTGAGAACTTTTCCCGGCACATAAGCGCCGACACCGGCCACGGAACAGGTGCGTCCCTTGAAATCGTGTTTGGCTCGCGGGTTTTTGAACTTGGGATTCGGTGCGGGCGTCATGCTGTTGCAGTTTGCTGTGGGGCGCTGGAGGCCGCAATCTTTTCGTTGGCTCGGGCAATGTCGTGCGCCAGCGTCGAGTTGATGCCGTGGCCGATTTCCTCCGCTGCCACGCGCACGGCGCTGGCAATGGCGCGTTCGCGCGAAGAACCGTGCGCCTTGATGACGACGCCGTTCAATCCTAGGATCGCCGCTCCGCCATACACTTCCGGGTCCACGCGCCGTTTCAATCCGTCGAACGCGCCCTTGGCCAGCAACGCGCCCACTTTGCGAACGGGATGCGACACGATCTCTTTCTTCAGGATATGACCGATGGCGCGGCTGAGACTTTCGGCGGTTTTCAAAACGATGTTCCCCACGAACCCGTCGCAAACGACCACGTCCACCGCGTCGTTGAACAGGTCAAAACCCTCGACGTAGCCGATGAAATTCAGGTCCAGTTGCGAGCAGAGTTTCGCGCTCTCGCGGGTCAGGTCGTTGCCCTTGGATTCCTCCGTGCCGTTGCTGAGGACGCCCACGCGGGGACGGTCCAGACCTAGGATTTCTCGGGCATAGACGCTGCCCATCACGGCGAATTGCGCCAGGTGCAACGGTTCGCAAACGGCGTTTGCGCCCGCGTCGAGCAGGATGAAATCCTGTGTGCGCGACGGGAAACGGCAGGCGATGGCGGGGCGTTCCACACCGTCGAGACGGCCCAATTTCATGGAGCCGGCCACGAGTGCGCCGGTGTTGCCGGGTGAAATGACCGCGTCGGCCTCGCCTTTGCGCACCAGTTCGATGGCACGAACCAAGGAGGAATCCTTCTTCTTGCGGATGCCTTCGAGGGGCTTGTCCTCCATCGTCAGCACTTCACTGGCGTGGACGATCTTGACGCGGGAATCGGTAAGCCCGGCCTTGGCGAGCGCGGGCTGGAGGAGTTCCTGTTGGCCGACGAGGTGAACGACGGAGATTGATTTGTCGTCGGCGAGGGCCTGTTTGACGCCTGCAATGGCGACCTCAAAACCGTGGTCGCCACCCATGACATCCAGTGCGATTCGCATAGATGACGGAGCGGAAACTCGCGTCCGCCGGCACGGTTCAGGCACCGGCTGTCACGGACAGGACCTGCCGGCCTTTGTAGTAACCGCACGACGGGCAGACACGGTGCGGGATGTAGGGGGCGTCGCATTGCGGGCATTTGCCGACCTGCGGGAGGGTCAGAACGCTGTTGTAAGCCCGACGCATGCGCTGACGGCTTCGTGATGGTTTGCGCTTGGGTACACCCATAAACTTCTCGATTCTAAAACTTCAGTTTGTCCAGTTCAGCCCAGGCGGATGAAACGTCTTTTGTCCGGCCCGCGCCCTTTGATTTCGGTTTCCTGTCCGCAGCCGTGCCCGTTTTCTTCAAGCCTTTGCACTGCGGCCCACACAACGGATGTTGCGGTAGGGTGAGGAGAATATCTTCCCGCATATAGGGCGTCAAGTCCACGCAATCGCCCTCCACAGGCGCTGCTTCCTCCCCTTCCAACTCCACGTGACACACCCAGTCGTCCAGTTTCAGCTCGTGTTTCACAGGTTTCAAACACCTCACGCAAAGGCAATCCAGCGTCAAAACCAGCCGGCCGCGCAACAACAGGCTTTGCTCAAGCCGTTGCACCGTCAGGTCATACCTCAACGGCTGCTGGACGCGCACCAGCTCGTCGCGTTCGTCAATATCCAGATCCGCAGCCGGCAATTCGCCTTTGAGCGAAAGGTCCTTGGCGACAAGATGGCGCAGATTGACGATGAGCGGCATGGCGTTTCTTTCCGGTCATTGCTTCAGCTTCGACATGATGGCCGCATTCACGTGCCCCGGCACGAACTCGCCAACGTCTCCGCCCAGCTTCGCGATTTCCTTCACCATCCGCGAACTCAGGAACGTGTAGGTCAACGTGGGCATCATGAAAATCGTCTCAAAACTCTCGTTCAGGCTGCGGTTCATCAAAGCCATTTGCAGTTCAAATTCAAAGTCCGACACGGCCCGCAAACCGCGCAACACCACCTGCGCCTGCCTCCGCCTGACGTAATCCACCAACAGACAATCGAACGCGTCCGCCTCCACGTTCGGGAGGCCTGCGATGGATTGGCGCACCAGCGACAACCGCTCCTCCACGCTGAACAACGGATGCTTGCTCTCGTTGCGGGCGACGCCAACGACGACACGGTCGAACAACTTCGACGCGCGCTGCACCAGGTCCAGATGGCCGTTGGTCATCGGATCAAAGCTGCCGGGATAAATCGCCGTTCGCATGCCCGGACTTTAGCAGACCCAATGGTCAGGGTGAAAGGAAACAAAAAGGCAAAGCGGAAAGCGGAAGTCGCTAAATCCGAAATGGAGCACCGGTCTCCGACCCGGCGGATTCCACAGAAGCACATGGTCATAACTGCCGCACTCCAATACGGAGGTATACCTCATCACTTATTGAAGGGCCTTACGCGCTTTATCCGCTTCATCCTTTTTGCTTATTGCTTCGCTTCCAGTTTGGCTTACCAACCCGGTGAGTGCATCGGTGATAGTTCCTGCATAATAGTATGCAATAATGTCACGGATCCCGCTTTGAAGCGGATATGCTGCATCTGGCTTCGCCATCCCTTGAAGCAGAAGTTTCTCCTTTTCGGCGCGCATAGCACGCATTTGCAGTTGTAGTGCCTGAATCGTGTTATTCTGAAACGCGTGCTTGTCAATTGATGCATTGGCGCCGATTACACCTGTCGCTATCGCGGATAGGATCGTTTTTGTTTGTTGAGCACCCGAAGCAGTCGCCGCAGCAGTTAAGCCAAGCGTGGCAAGATCTACGCCGATGTCTTTGAGAGTCTTGTCGTCTCTCAAAACGAGCTCGTACTCGTGATAGTTGAAATCCACGACAGCCATAAGATCGTTAAGAATTGAATTCCTTACTTGCGCCCTGTTCATGCCAGCGTCGTTATAAACCGTTAAGTAGTAATTTGAGCTGGTTGTCACGGTATAATCGAAAGAAGGCAGACGTTTCGCGTTTAGAATTTGTGGTTTGTCAGGCCCGACTGTTGAACACCCGGTGAGACAGGATAACGCAAAACCTGCTGCAAGATTGACAAGTCTGATCTTTTTTACTGCATACATAGCTTTTTCCTTTGTTTGAGTTGTTTGGGGTACGTATGCGGAACTGAAGTGTCTGCCGCGCGTAAAAAAACAGTATTAAAACCAAAGGCGAGACGCAAGTCGTCCGTGATGCAAAATGAGTGGCTTCCACCGACCACAATGACCGTCAGTCGGACGCCAACGCTACAGATGTCGCGCTCACAGCGAGTGAAGCAAGAGTCTTCCGAGCAACCATTTTTGACATCAGCCTTAATTCTCTGACGTCGTTTCGGGCATTTCCTGTTCATCAACCGGCAGCACGGCGCAGACCGGTGAGATGTGAATTTCATTCCGGGCCACGCGGGTGTTCGCGGCGTGCTTGCGCCACAGCCACGCCGCCACCACGGAATTTCGGGCCTGCACGATGGCCGCCGTTTCCTTGTCGCGCATTTCCGGCAACGCCATGATGTGACCGTCCAGGACTTTGTTCGCCGCGTGTTCTTCACTTGTGCCGTCGGTGTCTTGTTCATCAAATCCGGCGACGGACGCGGGAATTGCGGGTTGCTGGTGCGCGGTCAGGACCGTGACGAGAAAGAAGAATTGTTTGTCCGCCGACCAGTTCAAGCCGGTGCGGATGTCTTTGGGCAGTAAGCGCACCAGGGTTTCCAGGTCCGCGCCGGCTGTCCCCGGCGGCACCTCTTGATGGACGTCCACCCAATAGCCATGATCAGACTCGTCCGAGCCTTCCTCATGCGTCTCTCCGGTCAATTCATTCGCGAGTTGCAGCCAATCCAGCGGTTGTGCGCCGGATTCGGTGAGCAACTGGTCCACAACTTGTGTGACAACAATCCGCTTGATGGTTACCTGCGCGGGCTGTTCTTCATCGTGCAAGCCACACAGCCAGTCCTCAAACTGTTTTTGCGCCCGTTCCACATCGCCTCCACAGAGGATGGCACTGGAGCAGTTGTCCCAGCTTTGAAGCTGGTTCACCACCTGCGCACCTCGACCCGGCGTGGGAACCATTTTCATCGTCGTGAAACCGGCGGAGAACAAATACGCGTTCATACGGTGCAATTTGAAGGCTCAACGCTTGCTGGACGGCTCATCCGCCACAGGCCATCCGCCGTAGGTGATCCAACGCCTGCTGGGTGGTGACGTGTTTGAAGGTTTCGCGGTCGAACGGATTGAGGTGTTTATGCACGGAACTGCCGGCCGGCCCGGCGAGACCGATGAACACTGTCCCAACGGGTTTGGTTTCAGTGCCGCCGGACGGGCCGGCGATGCCGGTGACCGATACTGCATATTCCGCGCCCGTCCGCTGTCGCGCGCCTTCGGCCATTTCGCGGGCGACGGCCTCGCTGACGGCCCCGTGTTGCGCGAGGGTTTCCGCGCGCACGTCCAGGAATTTCTGTTTGGCTTCGTTGCTGTAGGTGACGAGGCCGGCGAGCAGGATGGCGGAAGCACCGGGAACGTTCGTGATGCGGTTGGCAATGCTGCCGCCGGTGCAGGATTCCGCTATGGCAAGCGTCTGTTTCCGTTCCGTCATGGTGCGGACGATGAGGGTTTCCAATTCGTCGTCGTCCGCGCCGAAGATGGCGGTGTCGAGATGTTGGCGAACGATGGTTTCGGCGTCGGCCACGAGTTGCGCGGCCTTTTCACCGCGAGCGACCAGTCGCACGTCCACCTGCCCCACCCGGGCGCAGTAACCCAGTTCCAGTCCCGATGTCGTGAACGGCCGCAGCGGTTCGCAAATCTTTTCCTCAACGATGGATTCCGGCACGCCCGTGGTGCGCAGTGTCCTGCAAATGAAAGTGGTCGCAGGCGGCAGCACCAGCGTGAGCAGCGGCACCACGGAATCGGTGAACATGGGCCGCAGTTCCCGTGGCGGTCCGGGCAGCATGATGAGCCAACTGCAATCGCGGTGAAGGCGGTAGGGATTGGGCCGCACCTCGACGGCAAGTCCGGGAGCTGTGCCGTTGGGATTGGGCAAAACGATCGCACCTTCCGGCACCATGGCCTGAACGCGGACGCGGTCAGGCATCGCGCGTTTGCGGGCTTTGAAGAATTCGCTGATATGCGCCAGCACGTTGGCGTCCTCGCGCAATTCCCTTTCCAGGAGATCGGCGATGAGTTCGCGTGTCAGATCGTCGGAGGTTGGCCCCAAACCGCCGGTGGTGATGACAAGGTCGGCCCGGCAGAGGGCCTCGCGGACGTTATGGATGATGTCGTGCGGATTGTCGGCGATGGCGACCTGGCGGTTGACGACGTAGCCGAGGTCGGCGAGACGGCGGCACAGCCATTGTTGATGCGTGTTGAGCGTGCGGCCCAGCATCAGCTCGCTGCCCGTGTTGATGAGTTCGACAATCATCGCCTGTGGAGTGCGCAGTGTAGGATGAAACCTGCTCCAAAGCAAACAGCGCCGGGATTCCCCGGCGCTGCCGCACAAACTGTCGGATGAAACCCGCCGGCTCCCGCAATTATTGGGATTTTTCCTGTTCCTGTTTTTGGAGTTTTTCCACGTCCTCAGCCTTGATGGTTTCGATCTTGGCGCCCTTTTTCATTTCGTCGAGCGACGGCACCTTGATGATGTCGCTGGTCAATGGAGCGCGTTGGGGCGCGGGTTGGACGGAAACCAGTTCCACCTCGAAAAGCAACGTTGAGCCGGGACCGATGCGGGGAGGCTGCCGGCGTCGCCGTAGGCGAGTTCGGCGGGGATGGCCAGTTCCCATTTCGCGCCGGGTTTCATCATGGACAGGGCCTCGGACCATCCGCGGATGACGCCGCCCGCATGGAATGATGCGGGGCGTCCGGCCCCGGCGTTGCTGTCGAACTCCGTTCCGTCAACGAGTGTTCCACGATAATTGACATAAACGGTGTCGTTCGGTTTTGGAGAATCACCCTCGCCTTCCTTGATGATCTTGTATTGAAGGCCGCTTTCGGTGGTGACGACTCCGGGCTTGGATTTGTTGGCGACGAGGTAGGCTTCGCCTTCCGCCTTGTTTTTCTCGGCGGCCTGACGACGTTTCTCCTGCTGTTTGGCCATGAGTTGCTGCTGGTATTGGCCGAGAGTGTCGCGGATTTGGTCGTCGGTAAGAAGGTTCGGTTCGTCGGAGACGGCATCCTTGAGGCCGCGGACGAGGTATTCGTAATTGACCTCGACATCCTGGCGTTTCCAGTTGCTGCCGATGTTCAGGCCGATGGCGTAACTGATTTTGTCCTGTTCGTTGGTGAAAGCGGAGGATTCCTCTGCGGACAAAAGACTGCCCGCGGTGAAAAATGCGAGCGTCGCGAGTGCTTTGGCTTTTGTGTTCATGGCGCGTGAGTATTGTGGACTCTCCCGACGATTTCAATGTCGAATCCATGCTGAAATCCCCGGCGCGTCATTCGACCCAGGCACGGCACGAAACGTTCAAATCCCCGGCTCGAACAGCCAGCGCGCCGATGAAACCATCCGCCGGCTGCAAATCGGTCAACGTCCACGCCGCCGCCTCGCCGGGCCGGCCTTCAACTTCCAACACCCGCGCCGGTTCGCCGGGATGAACAGAAATCTCAACGCGACGGATGGATTCAACCAGCGCCCCGCCCGTCGCCTTTAGCCACGCTTCTTTGCGCGTCCAAAGCCGCAGGAACGCTTCGGCGCGCGAGGCTTCGGACAGTTGACCCAACGCGTTGCTCTCCCTTTGCGTGAAAAAGCGGGCGGCGATCTCCGATGCCAGCTTTGCGGGACGTGTGTGTTCGATGTCCACTCCCACGGGACAACCGCTTGTCACGGCGATGAGCGCCAGCCCTGACGAATGAGAGAGGTTGAATCGCAACAAGCCTGCCGCCGTCCCGGCCAGTTCCGGTTTGCCGTGCGGTCCGTAAGAAAACTTCAGTGCGGCGGGGTCCAGTGACAGCGCGCCGCCCAGCAACCGACGCAACATGGCGCGCCCAACAATGTAATGATTCCGTCCGCTGGCGAACTTGAAGCGACCGGCACGATCCCGTTCGTCCGGCGAAAGCGTCTGGAACAATCCGTCAACGCGGGCTTGCGGCAGATCAAGGTCAATGCACCAGACATGGACTACATCGGCAGCGGGCGCGGCTTCCGGTGTGCCCGGATTCCACAACAGTTTGCGCGTCGCCATGCAGCGCAGACTAACCGGATGACGGTTTCGATGCAATTGGAGCACGAAATTTGCATCTGACCGGATGGGGGGGACAGCCATGCCTCGGCATCCATCCAATGCGCGGCTGGCGCTTCACGTTGCGGGCTCGGCCAGCAGTTTTTTGACGACTGTCTCAACGTGCTGAGGTTGCAGTCCGACAACGCGCACGATTCCTTTGCGATCAATGACGGCGTAGGTGGGATAATATTGCACCGCCCAGTCCTGCTGCGATTTAAGTTCCGTGTCCAGAGCAACCGGATATTCCACATTGTGTTGCTTCGCGTTGGATTCAAAAACCTCCTGTCCTCGCTTGCTGGTGCAAACACCGATAACCACCAGGCCCTCCGACTTGTATTTCTTGAGCATTTCGTTGTTGTGAGGAATGGCCTTCATGCAAGGGCCGCACCAGGTGGCATAGAAATCCACGACCACGACCTTGCCTTTCATGTCGGCCGGCTTGACTTCGCCATTGATCCAGTTGGTGACGCTCAACGCGGGCATGGGTTTGCCCTCCAGTGCAGCGTGCTTCTCGCGCATCTTTGGGTTGGTGTCCCAAGTCCAACTGTCGGGAAATTCGGCTGCGTGCGCAACGAGCATGATCAATGCGACCATGCCAAGGCCGCTGAGAAGGAGTTTCTTGGTGTTCATGGCAAAAGAATCGTCTCATCCAACTGAAATTGCAAACAGGATTCCCGCACGATTCCCGCACGAAACGGGAAGCCTCCACAAATTGAAGACCGCCGGATACGGCGGAACGCGCAGTTGGCAGCAGTCCACGCTTCGGTTGATTTAGATCGCGGACAACAACTTTCAGATTACAGGGTGGTCTGTCGCTGCGGGTTCTGATCTTTGTCGGCAACAACTCGACGTGTCCGGCAAGTTTTTGCCTTTAGCCCGCGACGGGAATGTCTCATCCTGCTGCCGTGGCTGGACTCATTGCAATTGTAGGAAGACCCAACGTCGGCAAATCCGCGCTGTTCAATCGCATCGTCGGACGCCGCATTGCCATCGTTCATGACATGCCGGGTGTGACGCGCGACCGCGTGACCGCCGAGGCCGAATGGCGCGGGCGCCCGTTCACACTGGTGGACACAGGCGGCATCGGACTTCTGCGCCGCGAAAAAGCCAATGACGTCATCGTGAAGGCGGCGGTCGAGCAGGTGGACATCGCGATCGAATCGGCGAACGTCATCATCCTGGTCGTCAATGTGCAGGAAGGCATCGTGCCTTTGGACCGCGAAGTGGCGCAGCGTCTGCGCAAGTGTGGCAAGCCCGTGCTGGTGGCGGTCAACAAGGTGGACAATCGCGGTGTCGAACCGCAATCGCTCGAATTCGCTGAACTGGGTTTTGAGAAGTTGTTTCCCGTCACGGCCATTCACGGCGAAGGCATCGAAGCGTTGATGGACGCGGCGTGCGCCCTGCTGCCCAGCGTTGAGAGTTCCAAGTTGGAAGGTGAAGGTTCCATAGACTCGGACGGTCATGGAAATGAGCAACTGGCAACCTGCAACCTGCAACCTGCAACTCCTTTGAAGCTCGCCATCGTCGGCAGACCAAACGTCGGCAAATCCTCCATCATCAACGCGCTCACGAAATCGGAACGAGTCATTGTCAGTCCGGTGGCGGGGACGACTCGCGATTCGGTTGATGTGCCGTTCGAGGTGGAAACGGAAGGTGTACGGCAGAAATACATTTTGATAGACACCGCCGGCATGCGAAAGACGCGGCGCGTGGACGACACGGTGGAATTCTTCAGCGTTCAACGGGCCGAGGACTCCATCGAGCGTTGCGACATCGCCGTACTGGTGCTCGACGCCGAGAGCGGGATTCTGGAGCAGGACAAGAAAATTGCCGACAAGATCGTCGCGGCGCGCAAGGCGTGCATCCTGGTCGTCAACAAATGGGATCTGTACGAGGAAACCGTGCGCAAGGCGCGCGAGGAGGAAATCGAACGGCGCAACAGCGACACGAAGCACGGCGAGCCGGAGCGGATGACGACGTTGTCCGATTTCGCCGGCTGGGTGCAGGAGAAGTTGTTCTTTCTGGACTACGCGCCGGTGATCTTCACGTCGGCCAAAAGCGGCTTTCATCTGGATCGTTTGTTGGAAGCGGTGCGTTACGTGGCGGCGCAGTTGCAGCAGAAGATTCCCACCTCGATCCTGAACCGCACCCTTCGCGATGCCGTGGAGCGCCGCCAGCCGGTCAGCGCGCAGGGTCATCGGTTGAAGTTTTATTACGCGACGCAGGTCAGGGAATCACCGCCCACATTCCTGCTGTTTGTGAATCGTGACGAACTGTTTTCCGAGCCGTATAAGAAATTTCTCGCCGGTGAAATGCGCAAGGCGTTCGGCTACGAAGGCTGTCCCGTGGTGCTCGTTCCCAAACCGCGCCCAAAGACCATCGAGCCTGTGCGCGTGCGTCGTGAACAGGCGAGAAAGAAACGACCCTTCCCGGACGCCAGGCAGTCGCGTTTCAAAAGCCAATCCAGACGGCGCCACAAGCGTTGAACGGAAATGGTTTCGCCGACAGTTGTTTTCCAAAATCGAAAATTCGGCCTGCATAGGCCATCTACGCGCGGGCCCGGGAAAATGGGTTGCGTTGACACTTCGGCGACGCGCGTCTAGCCTGCGCGGGCATGTCTGGATTGCCGTTTGAATTGCTCCTCGCGCTGCGTTATCTGCGGCCCAAACGGACTTTTGTCTCCATTATCACGCTCATCTCCGTGCTTGGCGTCACGCTGGGCGTCGGCGTCCTCATCATCGTCATCAGCGTCATGAGCGGTTTCGACAAGCAGCTTCAGGACAAGATCATGGGCTTCAACACGCACATGAAAATCGGCGAACGCAACAAATCGCTCGCCGATTACGAATGGGCGATGAGCGTGGTGCGCTCCAACGCCAACGTGAGAGGCGTGACTCCGTTCGTTCTGGGCCAGGTGCTTGTGGAGACGCAGCCCGAACAGGGACAGTCCCTGGTCAGCGCGCCGTTCGTGCGGGGCGTGGACGTTGAACTTGAATCCGAAGTCAGCGTGCTGCCCAAAAGCGTGATCTTTGGCGAATTCAACCTGGCGGGTCAGGGATTGGTCGTCGGCTCCGACTTCGCCAGCAATATGGGCATCTCAGTTGGCGACAGGCTTTCCATTTATTCGCCGCGCGAACTGCGCCGCATGAAGGACGCGCGCGGCGGCACAAATGAGATCGCCGTGTTGCCGGACGAATACGAGGTGCGCGGCATCTTCAACGTGGGTTATTACGAGTACGACAGCATGGTGGTGGTCACGTCGCTGGAGAACGCGCAGGACCTTTACGATCTCGACGACACGGTTCACGGGTTGATGGTCATGCTGAAAGACCCCTACAAAGCCCCGCAGGTGCGACGCGAATTGTTCGATCATCTCGGACGGGAGTTTCAAATCACCATTTGGACCGAGGAAAACTCCGCCATTCTCAACGCCATCGCCGTCGAGAAACAGGTGATGTTCTACATCCTCACATTCATCGTCATCGTCGCCGCGCTCTGCATTCTCAGCGCGCAAATCGTATTCGTGGTCCAGAAGACGCGCGAGATCGGCATGTTGAAGGCGCTGGGGGCGACGCGTTTTCAGGTCACGGCGTTGTTTCTCAGCCAGAGCGCGATCATCGGAGTGTTCGGCGTTGCCATCGGCTACGGATTCGGGATGCTGGCGCTGGCTTACCGCAACGAGTTTCTGCATTTCATGAACCGCAGCACCGGCTTTGAACTGTTCCCCGCGTCCATCTACGGCTTTGCCGAGCTGCCGGCGCTCATCGTCGGCCCGGACATCGCGCTCATCTGCGGTGTGTCATTTGTCATTTGCATGCTGGGCGGTGCAATCCCCGCGTGGCAGGCAGGCCGCCTCAATCCCGTGGAGGCGCTGCGCTATGAGTAGCTCAATGCCCAATGTTCAATGCCCAATGACTAATGAGCAATGTTCATTGTTCATTGTTCATTGGCCATTGATCATTTCCCATTTCGGAGGTGTGCAGTGAATCTTCCACTTTTGGATGCACAGGGTCTGACCAAGACCTACGTCATCGGCCGCCGTTCACTGGAGGTGTTGAAGGGCGTGAACCTGAACGTCGCTCGCGGGGAATTCCTCGCGTTGCGCGGGGCGTCCGGCGCGGGCAAGAGCACGTTGCTGCATCTGTTGGGTGGTCTGGACACTCCCAACGCGGGCGAAGTGCGGTTCGACGGTCGCAACATCGCCAGCCAGTCCGACCGCGCCCTGACCAGATTCCGCAACCAGAAGATCGGTTTTGTTTTCCAAGCGTATCATCTGTTGCCCGAACTGGACGCATTGGAGAATGTTTGTCTTCCCGCGCGCATGGCTCGTGTGCCCGTGGACGCCGCCGTGGAACGCGCTCGCGGATTGCTGGAACGTGTCGGGTTGAAGGACCGCATTGAGCACAAGCCCTACGAACTGTCCGGTGGCGAACAACAGCGTGTGGCCATTGCCCGCGCTCTGATCAACAAACCGGAACTGCTGCTGGCCGACGAACCCACGGGCAATCTCGATTCACACACCGGCGGAGAAATCATTGACCTGCTCTGCGGTCTGTGGTCGGAACAGGATACCACGCTGGTCATCGCCACGCATGACACGAACGTGGCGGCCCGCGCGCCGCGAGTCATTCAGTTGGTGGACGGACAAATTTCGTGACGTGTTGCGTATTGCGTATTGCGTCAAGTAACAGGCGGAAAGGCTCGGCGAATTCTTGACGCAATACGCAACACGCAACACGCTCCCGTCATGACCGATTGGGAATCACTGTATCAAGCCGGCGACATGCGTTGGGAAAAGGGCGCGCCATCGCCCGGGCTGGTGGACTTTCTGGCGTCGCACGCCCAGCTCCCGGAACAAACCGTTTGCGTGCCCGGCGGCGGAACGGGCCACGACGCGTTGGAATGGGCGAAGGCGGGATTCCGTGTTTACGGCTACGACATCGCCCCAAGCGCCGTCCGGTTGAGCGCACAGCGAGCGGCTGCCGCCGGAGTGCCCGTTCAATTCCGACAGGCGGATTTTTTGCGAGATGAACCGCCGTTTCCGTTCGACTGGATTTTTGAGCACACGCTGTTCTGCGCCATCCAGCCGGTTGAGCGCGACCTCTACATTCGCGCCGTGCAACGCTGGCTCAAACCCGGAGGAAATTATCTCGCCATCAATTACATCATCACCGAGGACGACGACGGCCCGCCCTTTCCTTGCACACGCGAGGAATTGGTCCGGCGCTTCTCGCCACATTTCGATTTGATTCAGGACCATGTGCCGCGCTCGTATCCAAACCGCGAAGGTCGCGAGCGGTTGTTCTGGTGGAAGCGAAGATGAAGCTTCAACATCCAAGCACCAAGCACCAGAGAAGCTCCAAACTTCAAGCTCCAAACCACGGGCAGTGGATTGATGTCTGGTTCTCGAAGTTTCTCTGGAGCTTTATGAACAGCCAATGAACGTTGTCTCCCTCGCCCGTCACGCCATGGCAACGCGATTTGAAATCGTGCTTTATGGGGACAATGTCGTCGCACTGCGCGCCGCCGGCGAGGAGGCAATGGACGAAATCTGCCGCTTGGAGAATCAACTCAGTCTTTATCGTGCCACCAGCGAGATTGCCCAACTCAACGCCCGTGCCGCTCGTGAACCGGTGCGGGTCACGCCGGAATTATTTTCATTGCTGCAACACGCCGCGAAGCTGTCGGCTGAAACTGAGGGCGCGTTCGACATCACCGTCGCGCCGCTCGTACGCTGCTGGGGTTTCATGGGTGGAAATAGTGCGCCACGGCAAAGAATGAACGGACCCACCCCTGACCTCTCCTGGGAGGGGTCAGGGGTGGGTTGGTCCGCAACTGATGGACGTGTTCCAACCGACGAGGATCTAGCAGCAGCCCGCGACGTCGTCGGCATGCGACTTGTGGAATTGAGCGAGCGCGAATGCTCGGTCCGCTTTGCACGTCCCGGCGTGATGCTGGATTTGGGTGCCATCGGCAAAGGTTACGCCGTGGAACGCGCAGCCACAGTCCTTCTCGAAGCCGGTGTGACGAGCGCATTGCTGCACGGCGGAACGAGCACCCTCCGTGCAATCGGAGCGCCTCCAGACGCAAAGGGTTGGAAGATTGCCGTGAATCTTCCGGTCGCGCCGGAGCGCCGATCTCCGACCCGGCTCGACACGGATCAGAAGCACGCCGGGTCGGAGACCGGGGCTCCAGTCGTGTTTGAACTGCGCAATGAATCGTTGTCCGTCTCCGCCGTGTGGGGCAGGTCGTTTGAATCCAGGGGCGAAACGTTCGGTCACGTCATTGATCCGCGCACTGGCCGGCCCGTATCGGGTGCGGTGCTGGCCGCAGTCGTCCTGCCATCAGCAACGGAAACCGACGCACTTTCCACGGCGTTGATGGTGTCGGGGTACGCAGGAGGCCGCGTGTTGTCGGAGTTGCGTCCCCAGGTCAAGACGCTGCTTGTTATGACGGACGGAGAACGGTTGGGCATTGAGCGACGCGGCTTTCCACCGGCATAGGAGCGCGGGCAGCTCGCCCGCAACTTCCAGTTGTTGGTCTTGAAACTCGCGGGCGAGCTGCCCGCGCTCCTGTCCGGCTATTTGACCGTTGAAAACGGGGCCGGGCGCGACTAGTTTCAGCCAGATGCTCGAAGACCGTGATTACATGAGGGAGTCGTATGGCGGCGGTCACTGGTATGACCGGCTGCCCGCCGCGTTGTGGCTGGTGATCGTCAACGTGGCGTTTTTTGCGGCGCAGTTGATTCTTCCGATTGCCACCCGGTCTTCCGGTTCGCATGGAGTCTTTCTTGAGGATTATCTGGCGCTTCAACCCTTGGATTTGATCCATGGCAAGGTTTGGCAGTTGATCACGTTCCAGTTCCTTCACGGCGGACTGTTCCACCTGGTGATCAATTGCGCCATGCTCTACATCTTTGGCAAGCCCGTTGAAACCGCCTTGGGACGCGCCCATTTCCTGAAGCTGTATTTCAGCAGCGGCGTCGTGGGCGGCGTGCTGCAGGTGCTGCTGTCGTTTCTGTTCAAGGAACATTTCGGATTTCGTGAAGGCGCGGGCTGGCCGTCCGTGGTGGGCGCTTCGGCCGGTGTGTTCGGGTTGATCGCCGCGTTCGCCACGCTCTACCGGGAGCAGTCCATTACCATGCTCATTGCGTTCATCATACCGGTGAGCATGAAGGCGAAGTATCTGCTCGTGGCGGAATTCGTCCTATGCATCCTGGGATTGTTGGACGCGGGAAGCGGCATTGCGCACGGAGCGCACCTGGGCGGGCTGTTGATGGGCATTTTCTACGTCAAACATGTCATCCACTGGCACTGGCACTGGCCGCCGAGTTTCAAGCGTCCGGAACGCCCCGTGCCGCCGCGCGAACTGGTCAACGTCAACGCCAGGACTCAACGCTGGCAAAAGCCGCGGCCCGGCCCGGCTGAACCGCTCTCAACGGACGAATTCCTGAGCCGCGAAGTGGACCCGATTCTCGAAAAGATTTCCGCCCACGGCATTCACAGTCTCACCGATCAAGAACGCAGAATCTTGGACGCCGCGCGCAAGAAAATGGAGAAACGTTAACGTGCAGCGGGACACTTGTCCCGTTCGTGGGCTGCGCAACGTTCGTTAAACCGCTCAATCGGGGAAAGCGCTCGCCGAATACTGATTCACGCTTTGAACCCCGGAACCACGGAGTGTCTCCGCTCCCGGTCCCGCAAGTGTGAGCCGCTCTTTTCTCCATTCGGAATACAGGAGAACGGTGAGATTGCTCGCAAATGAAATCCGCGCTTCACCACGATGAACTGGCGGCGAACAGGAGCGCAGCCACGGTCGGCGGCGGCACGAGACATGCAGCGTTTTTTTCATGGTGAAGTTGTCTCCGCTTTCCAAGGTAACGTTGTATCAGAGCGTGGGGTTCATTGTGATCATCACCCTCATCATGCTGGATGAACTCGTGGCCCTGCCGTCGTTGATCTTTGGTGATCGTCCGTTCATCGTGAATTTTCAGGAATCCACCCTCAAGATGCTGTTGATTCTTGGCGTCTGGTTTCTCGTCGCCAGATCCACCCGGCGGATTCTGGCCCGTGTGCGGCAACTGGAGCGGTTCATGCGAATCTGCGCCTGGTGTCATCAAATTGATTTCGACGGCGAATGGATTCCCCTCGAGGAATTATTGCGGAAGGGATTTGACACCCGCGCGACGCACGGCATTTGTCCAACGTGTTTCGAGAGGGAACAACGGGGCATCAAGGGCGAACCGGACTGCATGCTGGAAGCATCATCCACGCGATTGGCTTCCCATCAACAAAGCGCGTGAAAAGGCTGCGGGCGGCGCGGTCGCTTCAGCGGATCACCGGACGTTCGGATCAAACCGCCCGTTCCACCAGGCATTGTTGACGCCGCCAAGCTTCGAACCGTCCAGTTCGTCCGGTTTCAACGCTTCGGCATGGCCATCCACCATCGCCAGATTGACACGACCGTTGTTGCGGTCGGACGGTGTCGCACGATGCGCGTCCGAGCCGTCGTTGCCGCCTTCGTAATACGCGTTGCCGGATCCCGGCGATGCGCTGCTTTTGCGGCTGCCTTGTGAACCGAGCGATTGCGACCCGAGTGGCGGGTCAATCACATACACGCCGGAGCCATTCACTCCGTACGGCTGGGTGGCTGAGCCTTGTCGTGCGCCCTTCGTGTCGCCAAGCACCACCGTGTTTGCGGGCGACATCACCGACGCGTCCGTGGCATGAAACGGCCGAATCCCACCCGGCACGCGCGTGTTGCCAAGGTACTGGTAATTGAAACCATAGCCGCCGTAGTATTTCGTCAAGCCGGGCGTTTCCACGCCGCCGGGCGCGGTGTGCGCGAAAGGCTTGTTCATGTTCGCACTTTCATCAGGCCGCAGATTCGGGCTGAGATAGACCTCCATGTTTTGCATGTTCGGATAAATCAGATCCGCCCAGCGGATGCGCGCTTCACCTGCCACTGCCGGCAACGAGTGCCCGGGAAATCGGCTGTTGGAATCGTTCCGATAGAGCACCATGCCCAACCCGAGCTGGCGGAGGTTGCTGAGGCTTTTCACGGACTTTGCCCGAACCTGCGCCTTCGACAGCGCCGGCAGCAACATGCCCGCAAGGATGGCGATGATGGCAATGACGACGAGCAGTTCGATGAGCGTGAACCCACCGTGCTTTCCGCGTTGCGCAATCTTACGGTCTTTCGAATCGTTCAAATTCATGGTGGCAAGGATAAATGAACCATTCCGGGCACGCTGCCGGTGGATTGCGCTTTTTTGTCGGTGAGTTGCGCCCGGGTCGTAACGACGATTTAACGTTTTATCCCGGCAACCATTGAAATACCCTCACGCCATGATTACGCGTTACTCGCGCCCCGAAATGCGGGCCATCTGGACCGACGAAAACAAACTCAAGGTCTGGTTGCAGATCGAACTCCTCGCCAGCGAAGCGCTGGTGAAGGAAGGCGTCGTGCCCGCGAGGGATTTCAAGAAGATCAAAGCCGGTTGCGACAAATGGTTCGCCGACCTGCCCGGCCTCGTCGCGCGGCAAAAGGAACTGGAAAAGACGCTCAACCACGACGTCATCGCTTTTACGACGGCGGTCGCCGAAGTGGTGGATTCGGGGAACACTGATTTGGGGAGCACACGCGCCTCGCGTGTGGCGGTTGACGCCCCGTCAACCGCACCGAGCGCGCCATCACGCGAGGATTCTACGCGCGGTGGCGCGCATTGTTCCGACTGCGAGGGGCAGCCGGATGCACGCGAGGCGCGCGCGCTCCCCAACGCCAGCCGCTGGTTTCATTTCGGCCTCACCAGCAGCGACGTGGGCGACACTTGTTACGCCGTCCAGATGATGCAGAGCGCCGACATCCTCATCGCCGACGTGAAGGCATTGCTGCCCGTCATCGCCCGGCGCGCGAAGGAACACAAGTTCACGCCGTGCATGGGCCGCAGTCACGGTATTCACGGCGAACCCACGACGTTCGGCCTGAAGATGGCGCTCATGTATGACGAATTCAAACGCGCGCTCCGGCGTTTGGAAAGCGTACGCGAAGTTGTCGGTGTCGGGAAAATCTCCGGCGCAGTGGGCACGAGCGCGCACTTGTCACCGCGCGTCGAGGCTTACGTCTGCAAAAAGCTGGGCATTCGTCCCGCGCCCATCGCCACGCAAGTCGTGCAGCGCGACATCCACGCCGAGTTCCAACTCGCGATGGCCCTCGTCGGCGCGAGCATCGAACGTTGGGCGGTGGAGTTTCGCCATTTGCAGCGCACCGAAGTGCTCGAAGCCGAAGAACCGTTCACCAAAGGCCAGAAAGGCAGCAGCGCCATGCCGCACAAGCGCAATCCCATCACGTGGGAACGCCTCACCGGCCTCGCGCGCGTGTTGCGCGGCAACGCGATGGCCTCGCTGGAAAACGTCGCTCTCTGGCACGAGCGCGACATCAGCCACAGCAGCGTCGAGCGCATCATTTTCCCGGACAGTTGCACACTGCTCGATTACATGTTCGGCCTGCTCACGCGCCTGATGGATGGCATCGTCGTCTATCCGGCGAACATGAAGAAGAACCTCGGCCTCTCGCTCGGCATGTGGAACAGCCAGACCGTCCTGCTCGCGCTCATCAAGAAGGGCCTCACCCGCGAAGCCGCCTACAAACTCGTACAAGACGCCGCCATGGAAACGTGGGCCGTCAAACACGCCGGCCGCGACGACGCGGATTTCCTGGAAGTGCTCAAAGCTACGCCCGAGGTAGCGAAACACTTTGCGAAAGGTGAACTGGAGAAACTCTGCTCGCTGGAGTTCCACTTCAAAGAGGTGAACAATAGATTCAAGAAACTGGGGTTGTAGCTATGCCAGAAGATAGGACCAAGAAGACCAAAGCGACGAAGAAGGCTGGCGCAAGCCATTTGTCCTCGGCGTCTTCTCCGTCCTATCCGCAAGGCTTCATTCCGCCGCACGGCGGCTATAACAATCTGCTGGGATACCGCAAGTCTCAGATCATCTATGATGCCACGGTTCGCTTTTGCGACCGCTTCATAGACAAGAAATCCCGCACGCACGACCAGATGGTCCAGGCCGCGCGCAGCGGCAACAAGAACATCGCCGAAGGCAGCCAGATTTCCGGCACTTCCAAAGAAAGTGAGATCAAGCTCACCGGGGTGGCACGCGGCAGCTTGGAAGAACTATTGGGCGACTATCAAGATTACCTCCGCCAACGCGGCCATACCCTCTGGGACAAAAACAGTCGCGAGGCACTGTTTGTCCGCAAACTCGGCGCGCGAAATGATGAGTCCTACGAGTCCTATCGGTCTTTTATAGAAACCCGCCCCGCTGAAACCGTGGCGAACATCCTCATCTGCCTGATTCATCAAGCCAACTACCTGCTCGACCAACAACTCCGGCAACTCGAACAAGAATTCCTCCAAGCCGGCGGCCTGCGCGAACGCATGACCCGTGCCCGCCTGGCTGCTCGCGCCAAAGCGCCCATCCGCGAATGAAGACCAAGACTATAGAAAAAGATTGGTGCGCCTGGCAACGGAAGGCGGAAGCTGAACCCGATCTCTCAAAACGGGAATCCGCATGGCCGGTGTTCCGCAAACTCTTTTCCCTTCCCAGCAAGGTGAACTTTGACCTGCCCGGGGATCTGGTCACTGAGGACGGTTCAATCCTCCTGGCGATGGTGGCTGGCAGCCGGCGCGACGAACTGCGCGCGATGAGGATTTCTCCGCATCCGAAGCGATTGACGATTTCGACGACGAGAACATCATTGCCGACTCGACACAGCCCTACATCGCGCCGCCTAAAGTGGGCCGCAACGAGCCTTGCCCGTGCGGCAGCGGGAAGAAATATAAGAAGTGTTGTGGAGGATAAATCGTCGTGAACCCCTCGCCGCCCCCATCCAAAGAAACTGCACCGGGCCGATCAAACGACATCGTGGTCTTCATGGTGCGGCGCAACACCAAATGCGCCGAGTGCGGGCGCGAGTTGTGCGACGGCAACCTGCTGCGTCTGGAAAACGATCGCCCGTTATGCCTGGACTGCGCAGACCTCGGGCATCTGGAATTTCTTGCCTCCGGCAACACCGCATTGACGCGGCGCGCCACCAAACATTCGCCGTTGCGCGCCGTGGTGGTGCAATGGGCGCGGGCGCGGAAGCGTTACGAGCGGCAAGGTATCCTGGTCACGCCGGAAGCCATTGATCGTGCCGAGACAGAATGCCTGGCCGACGAGGAGCAACGCGCCCGGCAACGCGAACGCGCGGCGGAACGACGGCAAGCTGCGGATCACGAATATGAGATGCACGTCGCGGAAAAGTTGCGGACTTTGTTCCCGGGTTGCCCGGCAGATGAAGCCGCGCGCATCGCCGCCTGGACGTGCCGGAAACATTCCGGTCGCGTCGGCCGTTCGGCTGCGGCAAAAGAATTCGATCCGCAGGCACTGCGGCTGGCCGTCATTGCGCACATCCGCCACGAACACACGCGCTATGATGAGTTGCTGATGAAGCATGGCGACCGGCAATTGGCTCGAGCTGAAGTGCGGAGCGAGATTGACCGGATGCTGGCGCGCTGGGAAATCTGCCGCTGACAATAGCGCCACCCGACTCATTTTTCATGTGTTGCAACAATTTGATTTTGAACGAATTAACAAACTTTTATCGTATATGCGACAAAAGTTCGTCCAGTGCAAATCGGAGATGGCAAACGCAGAGTCAGGTGCCTATTGCTCCGCTGTGGGCAACAATCGGTCGCGGTCGTAGGGCGGCTTTTCCTTGGGCGGCATTTCGAAGTCGGGGAAATCTTTCAGCCACTGGTCCCGGTCTGCATCGCTGGTGTAGTAGCGCAGCGAAAGGATGATGTCTTCCTCACTGCAACCGCCGAGCACATCAAGATGACAGTTGCCGAATGGCAAACCGAACCCCATCAATTCCTCGCGCAACGCGTCGGTCACAAGCCAGGTGTAGAGTTCGCGATCGCTCAGGTGATTGGTGCTGTGCAGGAACAGGCGACGTTTTCCGAGTTCGTGGATGAGTTCCCAGAGTTTGGCGGAGAGCGTGGCGTCATCGAGTTTCTCGGACGGCGGAAGTTCCAAGCCCGCTTGCACCAGCGTGTCAAAGGGACAAACGAAGCCGTGCGTTTCCAGCGCGAGGACATGCTCCAGAAATGCCTCCTGAACCCTGGGATCACAGTCGGCACTCTGGCCGCTGAACATCTCACCACCAGCGACTTCATCAATTTCGCGGCGGAGTTTTTCAATGCGGATTTCGCGATCCACATTTTCGAGGCCAAGCGGATCGTTCTCGGGCGGTTCAGGTGTGGAAGGCATGCCGTGACGATAGTCAATCCACGTGGGACGGCCAGTGTTTTCAGGCGGGACAATCCGCAGTGGAGTTTGAGACTTTCATTCCCGCGAGTGATTGATTAAAAGTGGCGCAGTCAAAAGCCGTCCATGACCACCGCCAACAAAGTCACCATCCTGCGAATCCTGTTGATTCCATTTTTCGTGGTGGAGGTGCTCTATTACGTCAAAAGCGGCAATGAACTGCACCGGGCAGCGGCATTGGTGACATTCGCAGTGGCGGCGATCTGCGACGGTGTGGACGGTTACATTGCGCGCCGCTACAACCAGTTCAGCGAACTGGGTGCCATGCTCGATCCGCTCGCGGACAAATTGCTGCTGGTCTCGGCCGTGATTCTGTTGAGCTTCGATCACGGAGAAACCATCGGTCAAATCCCGTTGTGGCTGACGGGAACAATCATCGGGCGCGACATCCTGTTGCTGCTCGGCCTGGGGGTCATCTACATGACCGTGGGCAAGGTGAAGGTGCGCCCGCGAATGATCGGCAAGCTGGCCACGGTGTTGCAGATGGTGTCGGTGCTTTGGATTTTGCTGCTCTGGGACAGGACGCTCAATCCCGTGTGGATACAGGTCTGGACGGTGGGGGCAGCGTTCTGCACCGGGGCCTCGGGACTGTTGTATGTCTGGGACGGAGTCAGGCAACTGAGTTCCAGCCCACACAGTTTCGCGAGCAACCGTCCACCGGACAACAAGTGAGGCGCATTCCGAGTTCCGCATTGGGGATGATTGCACGGGATTTGCGTTGAATGAAAACGACACTATCCTTCCGGCACTGAATCATGGCCACTGAATTGAAACTCAAACTGAAGGAAGGCGACAAAGCGCCTGCATTCAAAGCCCCGACCAGCGGCGGCGGCACGCTTTCGCTCGCAGATCTCAAAGGAAAAAACGTCATCCTGTATTTCTATCCCAAGGACGACACCCCCGGCTGCACCAAGGAAGCGTGCGCGTTTCGCGACCATTTCGGGACATTCAAAAAGAAGGGCGCAATCGTCCTCGGTGTCAGCACCGACCCGGTCAAGTCGCATGACAAATTCGTGCAAAAGTTCAACCTGCCGTTCACGTTGCTGGCAGACGAGGACAGGAAGATCGTGGAAGCCTTCGGCGTCTGGGGACAAAAGTCATTCATGGGACGCAAATACATGGGCACACACCGTGTGACATTTCTCATCGGCCCGGACGGGACGATCAAAAAGATCTGGCCAACGGTCAAACCGGAGGAACACGCGGAGCAGGTGCTGGCGGCGTTGTGACACGCGTCATGGGACTTCAGCCGGGAGGCTGTGCGAGGGCATGCCAACATGACATTGCGGGCCGGGGCCGGTTCGTTTAGTTTCGCCTCGTGACGTGGATGAAAAGAACAGCGGGCGTGTTTCTGGCCATATTCTGCATGGTCGCCCTGTGTGGCTGCTTCCCGGCCGGTTCGCGAGGACAGGACGAGGAAAAGGAGGCTCACTTCCTGGTCGGCAAGAGCCGCGTCAACGCCATGGACTTCAAGGGCGCAATCGAATCCTTCCAACGCGCGCTGGAGGTCAACCCGCGTTCGGCGGCGGCGCACCTCGAACTGGGAATGTTGCTCGCCAAACGGGAATCCGACCCCGCAGCGGCCATTTATCATTACCAACAATACCTCAGACTGCGACCGGGCGCGGACAATGCCGGACTCGTCAGCCAGCAGATTCAGGTGCTCAAGCAGGACCTCGCCAAAAACGTGCTGCCGCCCGCGCTCACGCCGGAATTGCAGCGGCGTTACGAACAGTTGGCCGACGAGAACCAGCGGTTGAAGGAGGAGGTTGAAAAATGGCGCGCCTATTACGCCAGAACTGCGACTTCCGGACCGGATACGCTTCCGCACGTCGCGCCTGATCGCACGGCGCAGGCAACGCCGTCCCCAACGCCAACGCCAACACCCGCGCCTCAGCCGACAACCCAGCGCACACACAAGGTTCAATCCGGCGACACTCCATCGTCCATCGCGCGGAAGTACGGCGTGAAGCTCGACGCGTTGATGGCGGCCAACCCGGGTTTGAATCCCACCCGGATGCAGGTGGGGCAGACGATCAACGTGCCGGTCCAGTGACTTCACACCATGTTGAACCGCGTCATCCTGGTCCTGCTGGCCGTTTTCTGGCTGGGAATGAACTTTCTGCTGTGGCGCGCAGAATACGGCGACAGTTCCGCCCTCAGCAGTCCCGTGCCGCCCGAAGTCGTCTGGGACAAAATCCGCAACTCGCCCGATTACTCCACACTGGCCATTCTCCATCGGGGCAAACGCATCGGACAATGCAGCCTGCAAACCAGCGTCAGCGACGAGTTTTCAGGCATGGACGAGGCTCCCCGTCAGGGTGTCAAAACCGGCAACCGCGTGCGACTGGAAGGCTCCATTTCCATTCCCGAACGTCGCGGACGGCTGCGGTTTGAATCCGAACTTTTGCTCGACGGCAAAACCGAATGGGATCGATTCAAACTGCGCGTCGCGCGGCGCGCTTCATCCGTCGAAGTCGAATCCGACGCCGCAAACCGGAATGTTCGCGTCAACGTCTCCGATGACGGAACGGACATCCAACACACCTTCACGTTTGCCGAATTGAAGAATCCGATGGCGCTGCTTGACCGTTTTTTGGATCCGGTTACATCCGGCATGCTTTCCGGCCTTGAGCCAACCCTCCTGTCAACGGAGTTGACGGTCACCGACCAACCGTTGATCGTCTGGCAGGCACGCAACGACACACTGACCATCGGCCATGAAGCCGTGCGCGTTTATCGTCTCCAGACCCGGTTGATGGACCGCTTCAACGTCGTCATTTACGTGAGCCGCGCCGGCGAGATTCTCAGGGCCGAGCTCCCACACGGCATCATCCTCGTTCACGAGAAAATCGGTGCCAGTTGAACCGTCACGCATGATCGAACTGGACCAACTCGTGAAAAAATTCGGCGGCCTGGTCGCCGTCAACAACATCACCCTGCGCGTTGAACCTGGTGAATTCTTCGCCGTTCTGGGTCCCAACGCCGCCGGCAAAACCACCACCATCAAGATTCTCGCCGGCCTCATGAAACCCACGTCCGGCACGGCGGCCATCTGCGGTTTCGACGTCCAAATGGCCCCGCTGGAGGCGCGGCGGCGGCTCGCCTACGTTCCCGATTTCCCGTTTCTCTACGACAAACTTACGCCGTGGGAATTCTTCCGTTTCACAGGCCAGTTGTTCCGCATGGACATGGCAGCCATCACTGCCAACGCCCGCGCTCTCATTGGACAATTCAACCTGGAGGAATACGTCCACAAATCCATCGAGGGTCTTTCCCACGGAACGCGCCAGCGCGTGGCCATCTGTTCGGCGCTGTTGCACAACCCGGAGGTGTTCGTGATTGACGAGCCCATGGTCGGACTGGACCCGCAGCATGCCCGCGTGCTCAAGGACATCCTCAAGGACCGTTCCCGCAGCGGCATGACGGTGTTCGTCTCGACACACCAGCTCAGTGTGGCCGAGGAGCTGGCTGACCGCATCGGCATCATCCATCAAGGCAAACTCATCGCCGTGGGAACCAAGGAGCAACTGCGCCGTCAAAGCGGCTCGTCCGGCGCGCTGGAGGAGGTGTTCCTCGCGTTGACGGCGGAATCAGGAGGCTGAAACGCTCGCGGCTCAGATCTGAAAATCCGATCTGTCGCCGAACCGGATTCGGAACACCCCCCGTTCGCTGCACGTTTGCTCAAAACCGACCTTGATGAGATACGCTCCGAACTCCTTCGTGCGCGGAGCAACCACGATTTCCTTCACGCCGCGCTCACGAAAAACATCCGCCTGCTCCACAAACAAAAAGCGACCGAGCTTCAAGTCTCGATAACCGGGAATGACAAAATCAAGCACCACGCGAAGCACGCCGTCGGGCTGTTGTTCGGCGACGAAAACGCCGACCGGCGCGCAGTCGCGCAGAATGAACAGTGTCATCTGGTTTTGCGCGGGCCGGTAATTGAACTCCGGCAGAACGCGGGCGATTTCAGATTTATAGAAATGCAGAAAGTAACGCAGGTAGTCCGATTCCGGTCGGAGTTTGAGCAGTTGGAAAAACTGTTTCGCGCGCAGCATCTTCACCAAGTGAAACGCGTTCACGACCACGATGAGTCCGTTGAGCACGGCGACAGGATACGCGTGAATGAGCAGTCCATAGAGCGCAAAGATGGCGGCACCCGCGAGATTGATGAGCCGCAGTCGCAGGATGGAACTCATCATCAACGAAACCGCGATGAGTCCGGACGCCACGTAGCCGACCAGTTCGAGAATGAGGCGGTTGTCCATGGGAGAATAATACTCCAACCCAGGACGGATGTTCACCGTCTATTGTCCAGGGGTCAACGTGTGATGAACTCGTCGGGTGGGCGGTGTGGTGCGGTTCAGTACCAGTTCAAATCCAGCTTCACGTCCGACCGCGCCCATGCTGCGACGAATTGCCGCTGCACGTCATCGGCCTGCTGCGATTTGCCCTGAGCGCGCAGTGCGGCCTCGAGTCCGAACAAGCTCCACGCATGTCGCGGCCACACTTGCAGGTCTTCACGGAAGACCGCTTCCGCCTTCGTTGCATCCCCGGATTGCAACAGCGCAGCGGCCAGTGTTGGGCGCACCGGCACCGGCCAGAAGGACGGCTCCATGTACGGCAGCGCGGACTCGATAGCCAACGCCTTTTCCAACTGTGCGATCATTTCGTTTGTGTCGCCCCTGGCACCGGCGACCTTTCCCGCGAGCCAATGCGCTGAAACGGCCAGAGTGTCGGTCACGGGAAAAATCGGCGTGTTCGCTTGCGTTGCTGCTTCGCTGTTCGCAATCGCACTCAGGGCTTTTCCTTCGCGCTCGGCGGAAGCGGCGTCCTGTTTGCCGGCGAAGGCCAGGCCGCGTGCGAAATGCCACATCGCGCGATCAACAATGAAGTCGTTCGTGTTCGCCGGTTGCGGTATGGCGAGCACTTCATCCCACTTGCCAAAACGAATCAGCGTCAACCAGGGCAAATGCCGCAGGCGCGGCGCTTCATACGCCTTGCTGGGACCGCAATAATTTTCATTCGCGTAACGCGCCGCTTCATTGGCCGTGCGCAATGCGTCCTGGCTGCGGCCTTCAAACAACTGTGCCCACCACAGGAAGTGGATGTTGTGGGGATAGTAAACGCCGGGATAAAAACCCTGAGCGCGACAACTGCGGATGTAATCCTTGTCCGCCTTGATCGCGAGTTCGTTCGCGACGATCGCATCGTGATATTGGCCGACGCGCATGTAGATGTGCGCGGGCATGTGAACGAGATGACCCGCCGCCGGCGCGTAACGCAACAGCCGGTTGGCGGCCTCCAATCCTTGTCCGGGATTCGGCCCGGCCTCCACCGCGTGGATGTAAAAATGATTCGCGCCGGGATGATTCGGGTTGCGCGACAACACAAACCGCAACGCAGCGAGGATTTCTTCTGTCTCCGGCTTGGGAGTGCGGTCGCGAGTCCAGTAATCCCACGGCATCGTGTTCATCAACGCCTCGGCGAAGATGACCTGTGCGTCGAGGTCGTCCGGGTGTTGCTTCACCAAGTCGCGCATTGCGACGGCAAAGGCCCGATCCAGCGCGCTGCGGTCGTCGGTGTGTTCAGCCTGATAGCGTTTGGCCAGCGCGGCGATGTAAGCCTGTTCTTTTGGCGTCGCGTGCGATTGATTCGCCAATGCCAGGTTCAGCGCGGCCCAGGCGTTGGTCGTGTCGCTTGCGTCCATCGGCTTGTTCACGTGTGGGCCGTACGCGTAGGCCACACCCCAATACGCCATTGCGCACGTCGGATCGAAATGCGCCGCCGAGCGGAACGAGCGGATGGCTTCCTTGTGATTGAAACCAAACATCAGACGCACGCCTTGGTCAAAATAACGCTGTGCCTGTTTCGATTGGGTGGTGACGGGATGATGTAAATCGCCGAGGCCATCAAACAACGGCCCGGGCAGTGTTTCAGTAGTGGCGGGTGACGGCATCGCGACGAGCAATAGCGCCACCACGGAAGGGATTAAAAGAGTTCTTTTCATGGTTACAGGATTGGGTTTCAAATTGTGTTGTGAGAGCAATCTACTTTTAAGTGCCGGGGGCGCTCCGGTTTGCGCACGCCATCGGGACAACCAGCGAGAAGCGCAGCTTGAGTTCATTGCTGATTCAAAAATACTGGCAATGGTCCACGGTCTGGACGATTTCGTTGAGAAACCAGGCCGAGTCCACAATGCCGTCGGCTTCGGGCAGAAGGTTGGTTTCGTTGACGCCGAACGTTGCGGCGGCGAGACGGCAAACGTAGAGATTCACGTTGCCGGTGCGTTTGAGCAGCTTGAGAAAATCGTGGATTTCCACCGGATCGCCGGCGTCGGCCAGTTGCTGGCGCAACCACGCTTCTTCATTCGCGTGACGACCGTCAATCTTCACATTGCGCACCCCGTCATGCGTCAACACTCGCGCGGCCCACAGCACGAACAAGATGTCCACCTGCACGCCGTTGCCGGCCTGCACGGCGGCAAACGTCAATGGCGTCAGCAGGCGGTCGTAGGCGTCATCGCGGATTACGATGGCCATTCGGGTCATGGGTTGGGGTTTGGCCAAGGCAGGTTGAACGCGGTTTGTTGGTGGTTCGAGAAGGGTGTTCATAGTATGCGTTGAGTTTTGTTGGTTGATTAGCGCGAGGCGCTTCAGGTTCGCGGATTGGTCATTGGTTTGTTTCGGGCGTATCTCACTTTTCTGAAATGGGGAGCGCACGCGCCTTCGCGTGCGGCTGTTGACTCCCTCGTCAACCGCATCCGGGAGCGCCTCCGCGCCGGATTCAACGTGCAGCGGCGCGCGTCGTCCCCGGCTGCGAGGCGCTGCCGGGTCGCACGCGAGGGCGCGTGCGCTCCCCAAAAGCCAAAAGTGCCGCAAACCGGGATGTGGCGGGTATTTGTCATTTGCCAATCAATGATCGCTGTTTGTCGTCTTGTTGGAGGCAATCTGATTCTGTTCCATCATCAACGTCTTCACGTCCGCCAGCACGAGACGAACGTCGAGCGTGCCGGAGCTGTAGATGTTTCGGATGTTGCCATCGCGGTCCACGAGGAACACGCGCAACGTGTGGTTCAGCGGCCCGGTCGGATCGGTGGGATTTGATTTGCGGTCAACGGCCTGGCCGTAGGCTTCGAGGATGGGCGACAATTTTTCCTGCGACGCGGTGGTGATGAATCTCCATTCGGACGCGTTCTTGCGGCCCTGCGCCAGCGTCGAATAGGCGGCCATGCGTTCCGGCGTGTCGTTGCCGGGATCAAAACTCATGCTCACAAGCCGCATGTTGGTGGCGAGCGATGAATCCTGCGCGCTGAGAATGTGCAAATCCCGCAACACGCCCGTGGCCATCGGACACGCCTTCGCCGCCGCGCATCGCGTGTAGATGAAACTCATCACGGTGATGCGTCCATGTGTGAGTTCGCTCAATTTCAATTCGCGGCCTGTTGAATCGAGCACGTCGCCGTCCGCCGCCGGTTTCACGACGGGCAACGTGTAAGTGCCGGGCGCGGGCGCGTCGTAATCGTGATCTGAAGTGCGGTCGCTGTCTGCGGCGAAGGCGGAAACCCCCGCGACTACAAGAGCCATCAGCAGCAGTGCAGCCCGGACTTTTGGACTGCGCCGGCAGAGCGCAGCGACGACGGCGCTTTCATCTGGCCCAAAAGATGTCCGTTCGGAGCAAAAGCGGTGTCGCGCTCCGCTTGCCACCGCAGTCCATAACGTCACCGGATTCGCAGTGCGTTTGCAGATGGATTGAATCTCAATGTTCATGGTCTTTGTGATTTGAGTTTGTGCCGGTTACTTCGCGGCCATTGTGCCATTGCCTATTTTGGTCGAACCGAACAGCATGTGATGCGGACGGCCCAGTTTGAGCGCGGTGAAATCGAGTTCAAACGTCGGCGTCAGTTCCTTGCCGTTCCAATTGTAGGCGCGCACGAATTGTTCGTTGTCCTCGCCCAGCTTGTCCCATTTAGCGAGAAGCGAGCTGCTGAAGTAGAGACGCTTCCCATCCCAGCTTTGCGACACCATGTTGAGTTGGCGGCCAATTTGTTTCTCGTAAATCTGCTTCGGCTGATGCGGATTGGACACGTCGAAGACGCGCACCATGCCATCGCCGAAACAATCCACGAACAACAGCTTGTCGTCGGCGCTGATGCTCATGTCCACGGGGATCACGCCGCCTTCGCCGCCGATGGTCGCCACTTCCTTGGCCTGCCACTCTCCGGATTTGTCCTCGTAACAAAGCCACAACTTCGACGTGAGCGCGGTGGCGGTGAAGGCGTAATTGCGCTTCTCGCCCCAGGCCCAGCGGATTTCCAGCGGTGCGCCGGGAACGTGAAACGCCTTCTTCGGCTGACGCGTGTGGAAATTCCACAGGACCATCGAATTGCCGAATTGCTTCATCGCGTCGGCGTCCTGAACCAGTTCGCCGAAGTTGCGGGTGTAATTCTTCCAGCCGGTGAATGACGTGGTGAGCATCACGTTTTTGCGCGGCAACACGCGGGCGTCGTAGCCGTAGCCGTCGGCGAATTCCGCACCCACGAGGCCGGGCGTGTCTTTCGTCGGCAGCCAGTGCGTGGCGATGTAATCGCCGTCGTTGCTGAACTCCACCAGAGCGGTGCGGCCGCCGTGATCTTTTGAATTCGACAGGCACGGGATCAACACGCGCCCCGGCAACGCATACACTCCGTGCGGACCGACCGCGCCGCCGGTGATTTTCTCGAAGTTCTCAATCGTCTTGATGTGGCGCGGCTTCGCGGGGTTTGTGTAAACGTCGTAGATGAAAATCTTGCTGCTCTCCAGCCCCGACAACCAGAGCTGGCGGCGGTCGTCGGTGAATCCGCCGTGATGCGCCTCGTGGCGGCCATCAAGCGAATGACTGTGAATGACCTTGCCGTAGGTTGGAGAGCCGGGTTTGACGTCAATCGTCACCAATTTGTCCGCGCCGTCGCCGAGGCCTTCAACGCCCAGCGTCCAGACGTAAACGAATTCCTCCTGACCTTCGATGCGGGCCATGTAAGGCGAGGAACAGGTTTCATCCGCCCGCAATGGCAGGGCGCACGTCAGAACGGCGAGCGCTGCCAGGGCGAAGAAAAATGCGGCGGGCCGTTCACGACGTTTCAGGGGTTGGAACGACGACCTGCCGGCGATGCCGGGCGTTCTCTTGCCGTGGTTGCTGAAGCGGGCTGAAGCCCGGGATCCTGTGGCGCGGGGCGTTCGCTGCCATGAGTTCGATGTGGTTTGTTTCATACGTTCAAATGCGTTGAGAGTTGGTTTGAGATGGTGACGATAATGGCAGTCTGGCGTTTCGCTGGAAATGGACCGAAAGACCCAGCGCGCCTCACTCGGCGGTGACGGGATCAATGACGGTCCTGACCTCACGGATGGCGTCCGCCGGGAAGCCGCCGCGCAAGGCGTGTTCGCGGATCAATTCCGCGCCGGGTGCGATATAGACGCAGAACAATTTGTCGTCGGTGACATAGCTCTGCTGCCATTGGATTTGCGGGCCGAGACTCTGGAGCACGCGACAGGATTTGGCGGAGACGGCGTTCAATTCCGTGGGGCTCATCTTCCCCGCGTTGGGGATGTTTCGTTCGATGACAAACTTGGGCATAAGGGACTCGCTTTCTTTGGTTGTTGGTTGTTTCGCTCGCCGGCAACCCGCCGCGCGCTGACGCCCATCCCATCGCGAATCACGTGCCATCCTTCCCAAACGGAACAAACCCCGGATTTGCAGGGGTTTTTGAAAACTATTGCGTTGACGACCGCTCGCGAGAAATCGCCAATCACGAAATCTCGCGACGCGTACTCGCGAAAAATCGCAACCTGCCAGCCCGCATCAAAGCCAACCACGAATGCACGCGAATGAACTCGAATGGAATCGCCGCAAAAAAGCGCAAAGCGCGCAAAAAATTAAAACTGCGGATGCACGCAGAGGAACGCATATTCAAAGGGCTGCAAGCCCGCCAGATGACAGCCCGGAGAGAAGGTTAAATGCCCGCGAGTGCCGAGCAAGCGGGCACAAGCGAGTCAACGTGGCAAAGCCGGACGAGGATGGTCAGGAAACGATCAAACTACTTCCGCCCGGCCCGGGATTCGGTTCACACCCGCCGTCGGTGTAAATCTGAACGTGCGACGGAGTGATCGAGGTTGAAATGTTGCCCATGTCACTTTGCAAAAGCTATCCGCACTTCAACCAGAGATGCCTGATCGTTATGTCTGGGGCGGGCAAATCGTTCTCGACGTATTTGAACTTGCGTTTGTGCTTGCTGATATGAACGGCTTCATTGATTGCGCCTGCTTTTGAGCGTAAGCACGGTTGCACGGTGCCGATTGTGGGAATCTGTTTGGTTCGCGTCGCCAATGCATCCGTCAATTTCGGCAGAATTGTATAGCCGCTGCTTGCATAGCCAACCATCACTGCGGTGGTCATTGTCCACGCATAGTCACCGCGAATGAATCGAATGATACCTTTGTCGCAATAGTGAGCGCCAACGGTGTGCGTGGCATCCACTGGTTTGCATTCGATGAAGATGCCATGCTGTGAGTACAAAGCGCCGGCAGGCCGATCCGCGAATTGCACGAATAGATCAGGCATTTTGTCGGGGTGCGTTCCGTCAAAATTTCGAATCTTTGGTTCTCGGCCCACCGAAGCCAAAACCTCTGCGTCAAAACCGGGAATTACGCCCTTGTCAAAAACCTCATCGTAAAGTCTCTCATGAAGTTCGAGTGTGATGGCGTCTTCGTCGCAAGCGGCGAGGTTGAAAGTTCCGCGTGGCTTTTCGCGCATAAGTCGCCAGGCCTCACACAATGCCAACTCGATTACGAGCAATGACCTCAAGGAAATTGGCGGGTTTGGCAACTGGATGCCAGCCCCTATTTCCTTGAAGAGGTTCAAACTCATGGGTCAGGGGTCAAACACGTCGAGGTGTTCACGGACGAGTTCCGCGCCGAGCAGTCGTGCCCGGCTCGGCGTCCAGTAGCGGTATTGGTTGAGCAACGCCACGAGCAGACCGCCCTCAATTTGCTGGACGATGCGCGTGCTGCCGGTGTCATCAGCGAGCTTAAGTAGCACCTCGCGGAACAAACCATCCGGCGCGGGCATTGTCGTGCCGCGTTTTGAAATGAGCAGCAGGCCGAAGGGTGCGGAGGTCTGGAGAAACGCGGAGTCCGGTTTCCAAAGCTCAACGTACGGCTCGTCGCCAGTGACTTTGAAGAAAGGTCGCAAGATAGATTCGAGCCGCTTGCGGAATCGTTCGCGTTCCGCCGGCCGGGGCGGAGTGCATGCGCGGTCTCGCGATTCGATGTAAGGCATCGCCACCTCCACCGTGTCGCGCACCACTTCCATGTCCCGGGCATCAAGGCCGAAAAGACTGCCGAAGAAGGTGTCAATCTCGTCGAAGACCGCCAGATCGCGAGCGATTAGTCGCTGGGAAAGCTGGGCGACCAACCGACGCTGTTCGGACGTGAGTTTCTCGAAGGGGAAAATCGGGCAGTCGTCGAAATCCGCTTTATCCAACACACGCCGCTCCGCACCGAAGCGCGGGCGCGTGCTGAGGGCGAAATGCATTCTTAGGTATGAGTGAGCGAACAACTGAACGTAACGGACGAGCGCTTCTCCATCACGGTGCTTCGCGGCAGAGTAGCCGGGAAAACATTGGTTGAATGCCACATCCTCAAAGCTGATCAACGCCCAGCTTTTTTCGCGCTGAGGCCCTGGCGCTTGCTTCACCAGCAGCAGCGGCGCTCGGTAATTGTCTCGCGACCTTGGCCAGCACGCAGTGTTGCGGCCAAACGTCCGCAGTCCGGTGGTGTTCACGACAAACTCTCCGTCAGCGACAGAGGTAAAGTCCGGCAGGCGCTTGAGAAAGGAGGCGTCGCGTTGGGTTTGCCCTTCCTTCACCATGTAGCCGGCGACACTCAATAATCCCAACTGCTTTTCCCAGTAGTCTTCGAGTCGTGGACACCCTGCGCGTTGAAAGCGTTCAACAACGCCCGCATCAAGTGAAGTTCCCAGCGCCAGCGTCTTCCAAATCCACGGCTGGGCGAATGTCGCCTCGACTTCGATGGACTGCACGGATTTCGCATCAATCTGCATCTCGCCCTTCCGGTTCAGCGACGTGTCATATTGCGGCGTGATGAGCCGCAGCGTGTGGCCCGGCTTGGGCTGGCGATTGCGCGCAAACAATAACATGAAGGGCTGGCCCATCTTCGGCCACACTGCCGTGTCGGAGAGGTTCGTGCCGTTGATGATGCCGGTGACTTCGACCCATCGCAGAAAAGTTTCGCGGGCGCGGCGCGGGATGTCCTCCTGCTTGAGCAGGATGCGCGCGGGCAACGCCATCGCGATTCGCCCACCTGGCTTGCACCATTCGGTTGCTTTCCAGACGAACGGCAAGTCCGGGCCGAAGTCTGGGTTTTCATACGCTGCCGCAGTTTGCTCGTTGGCGCGACGTTTGATGATGGCTTTGCTGAGTTGGTTGTACTGCTCAGCGAGCGGACGATCTTTGCTTTTGAGGCTCGTCCAGGGTGGGTTGCTCAGAATCAAATCAAACTGTCCGTCGAAGCGATTTCCAACGTGTTCACCAAGACTGCCAGCCACCGCGCCTTCAGCCGGGTCAACGCCTTCGCGACGGAAGTTGAACAAAACTTTACCACGCAGGTGATTGAAACGAAGGTCTTCCAACGGCACAGGTTTCGGGTCGAGTTCAATGGCGGTCAGGTAAAGACTGAGAGAGGCGAGCCGGATGGCGGACTCGCTGATGTCGAAGCCGGTGAGTTGCGTATCGAGGATTTTGCGAATGGCGCGTCTCGTTGGACGCTGCTTTGTCTCTTTCCACAGTTCCTGATAAAGTCGGCGGAAGGCGAGAACAAGGAAGACGGATGCGCCACAGGCCGGGTCAAGCACCCGGGCTTCGTGGGCATTTGGAAGTTTGATGAACGCCTCGTCCACCAACGTGGCGGCGATGTTGCGCGGCGTGTAGTGGACGCTGGTCTCCTTCGCCGTGTCGTGTTCCCACTTCCACGCAAAACGCTCATAGACCTGGCTCAACAGGCCGACAGGAACATGGGCGAAGTCATACGCGCCCCAGTTCCGTTCCTCAGGGCGAAAGCTCAGCAGCGTTTGCCAGCCGGAGTCACCTGACGGTTCTTCGCCTTTTAGGATGGCGGTCAGGTGGATGAAAACGCGTCCGCCTGTCCGCTGCCCAATTCCTTCAAAGTAACTGGTGTTGCCGTTGTCGGTGAGCGGGAGCAGGTCGCCATTGAAAGTTTTGTCCAGCCAGGCGGACGTACGGGCGGCGTTCTCGGCATTGGCAAAACAGTCGAAGATGCTTTTCGCCTTCGGCGCAATCTTATGGCAGTCGTCTTCGCGAACAACTTCACGGTCGCGCAGAAAACGGAAGAATAAAGCACGTCCCATCAGCGACAGAACATCTGTGCGCTTGAGGTTCAACGCCGCGAGCCGGTCGGCCACGCTCCACACCAGCTTGAACATGGCGGTGAAAACGTAATCGGCCTCCTTCGGTTCGCCTTGGCCGTCGTAGTGACCGTGGGCGAGCCGCGAGAAGAAGGTTAGCGCCTCGGGTGTGCCAGGTGTGTAACGCACCCATTCTGGCGTTTTGTCGTCCAGCGATACGGGAATGACTGCAAGCTCGCCGGGACGGATTCGAGCGAGGAAGGCGCGGTCGCCACGACAGGCGAGTTTGCGCCGTAATTCGTCGCACTTTTTATCCTGCTCGGCGGGTGGTTGACTGAGGCGACTTTCGTTGACGAAGAAAAGCAGCGGCTTGTCCTGACTTTCCGCCACTCCATCGGGCAGAAGCTCGGCAGGTCTGCGCGACTCGACCAGATCCAAATAGTCGAGCAATTCAGGTTTTGCGGAATCACCAAACAACCGGACATTAGCGACACCGTAATTCTGAAGTTCGGACTTTAGGTTCATTGTTCCACTGCTGGGCTCGTACTCCGCAGGAGTATGCGAACGTCCAGCTATTTTGCACGTTAATTTCTTTTACGCGCCAAAACCTAGCAGTGTCGGTCAGACAAAAACGGTCCAAGCAGAGTTTTCATGTGGTAATTGTCGGTTTCCTGCCAGATACGTTCCTTCGGGATGAATGGGGCTTTGAGTCGGCGCGGGTCGTTCACGGTTGGTTGGCGCTTCTGATGATTTCGATCAGCTTCTCCAGGTCTTCGCGCGAGGGTTTCTGACCGGAGAGCGTGCGGAAGAACACCGGGAGTTTCGTCACAAGTTCTTCGTCCTTGAGCACGTAATCAGGGATGCGCCCGCCATCCACGGCAGCGTAGTCGAAGAATTTGAGCCAGTCGTCAGTGCCGGGTTTGAGGCCGAGTTGCTTGGCCCAGGTGCGGAGGGTGGCTTCGTCGCGCGGCGGCGGGAGGACTTCGCGCTCGATCTTGCTCCAGTTGCTGGGGTCGTGGCCGTGTTCCAGACAGAATTCGCGCAGGCCGAGGCGTTGTTGCGCGCGGATTTGTTTTATGAATTCGCCAAACATAGTTTTTGTTGCTGTGGTAATACATTTACCACGGCGGACAAGATTGGCAAGTGGGGAGTTTGATCCGGGCGATTCTTTCTCGCTTTGAGGGTTTGAGTCGTTTTTGGAACACGAACCCGGGGCTTCGACCTGCGCACAGCCACAGCGTGACAGGTTGCTCCAGGCAGTCATCCGGCGGACTGCCAGCTCTTTAATTGGCGTAAATTCGTGACATTCACGTCTCAGTTCTTCCGCTGAATGCCGAGCGCTTTCATGCGGGAGGAAACGGTGGATGCAGGCAATCCGAGAATTTCCGCCATGCCGCCCGCGCCGGAAATCTTTCCATTCGCCGCGGCCAGCGCGCGTTCCAGATTGACGCGCTCGATCGCTTCCAAATCCGCGGCGCGAAGGATGCGCGGTTCGTTTTCCGCCGGGGCAGTTTCCTGCACGGCGGGGGCGACCGGATGCGACGGCAACGCACGGTCGAGATTCAGTCGCCCGTTCTGCGCGGTGATGACGGCGCGTTCGATCACGTTTTCCAGTTCGCGCACGTTGCCGGGCCACGCGCACGCTTGCAGCCGGCGCACGCAGTCCGGAGTCAATGGCGACAGCTTCCGGCCCATGCGGCGGGCGAAGCGTTTCGCGAAGGACTCGGCGAGAATGGGAATGTCCTCGGTGCGTTCGCGCAGCGGCGGCAGTTTGATGGGGAACACGTTGAGCCGATAATACAGGTCCTCGCGAAACCGGCCTTCCTTGACCTCGTGCAACAGATCGCGGTTGGTGGCGGCCACAATTCGCACGTCCGCCTTGCGGGTGACGGAACTGCCGACCGGCTCGAACGTGCCTTCCTGCAACACGCGAAGCAGTTTGCCCTGCAAATCCAGGGGCAGTTCGCCCACTTCGTCGAGAAACAACGTGCCGCCGTCGGCCAGTGCAAAGCGGCCTTCGCGTTTGCCGGTCGCGCCGGTGAACGCGCCGCGTTCGTGGCCGAAAAATTCGCTCTCCATCAACTGCGCGGGAATGGCGGCGCAATTCACTGTCACCATCGGCTTGTCGCGGCGCGCGCCGGCGGCGTGGATGGCGCGGGCGAACAGTTCCTTGCCCGTGCCGGTTTCGCCCTGGATCAACACGACGGCGTCGGTGGGCGCGACCTGTTGCACGTCCTCCAGCACGCGCCTCAACGCCGCGCTCTGGCCGAGGATTTCATCGAAGCCGTGCAGGGCTTTGATTTCTTCGCGCAAGTATTCGGTTTGCGCGGTGAGCGCGTCAATCTGGCGTTCGGCTTCAAGCCGGTCGTTGACGTTGCGCAAAATCAGCGTGTGAAACGTCTGCCCGCGATTCTCGAAGCGCGACAGCGAGGCCTCGGCGGGAAACGGAGAACGGTCCCAGCGCGTTGCTTCAAAGCTTTGCGGAATCCACAACTGCCGCTGCCCGGCGGGACGCTGATCCAGTTCGCGCAGAAAAGATTCCAGTCGGGTCACGCTGCCGGCCGACAGGAAGTCGCGCAGATTCTCGCCCAGCAAATCCTCGGCGGTGCAGCCGAACAACCGCTCCGCCGCCGGATTCAACCGGGTGATGCGCCATTCCGTATCCAGCACCACGACGGCGTCCATGGCGCTGTGAAGCAGGGCGGACAATTCC
>DAOLDN010000003.1:0-35547 GCA_035327385.1 Verrucomicrobiota bacterium
GGGGTGTTCATATCCGACACCACCATCGGGGTGTGGACCGCGGGTTGGTGGTGATACGGGTAGGGTGTCTATTGGCCCCGCCACATTTACGGTCGGGTGCTTCGAGAATTGACGGCGCAAGGCGCTCGGGCAGTTGCGTTCGACGTGCTCTTCGGCGAATCGAGAATGGATGACCCCGTGCCGGTCGCAGGAGAACGTGGCAGGCAGGCGGCGGCTTTCGTCAAATCCATACATCCGGACGAAGATCCGCCCAGCTTTGTTGATCAGGGAGAGGAGGTTTTTCTCGTAGAGTCCGATGACTACTTTGCATGGCAGTTGAGGGAGTCGGGCATTGCCATCTTGGCGGCGGATCAGGATGTTCTCCCACACCCCCTGTTTGCCACTAATGTGGTCGTTATTGGTGATATTTCAGCAGACCACGATGCCGATGGCGTGTTGCGCCGCGCTCGCGCCTTTCAGATTTATCGTCGCTGGCATCCGGCTTTTTCCCAGCTTCAGGCGAATCGGGATTACGGTGTAAACCTTTCCAGAGCAGTGTTGACCCACCGCAAGATCATACTTCCCCGTTTGGGCGCAGACGACATCGTTATACCGGTGGATGATCAAAACCGCTTCGCCCTGTCGGATTTTGTGGGTGACGAACTTCCGCCCGGGACGCCGCCAAAAGCCGCCGCATTTGTGGATGAACGTGTCTGGCACATGGGGATCGTCCTGGCGGCCCGGGCGATGGAATTGGACTTGAAGAATCCGGAGACGGACTTGCAGCGTGGTAAAATTGTCCTGCGAAGCAACAATGGTTTTTCCCGCACCATCCCAGTGGACACAAACGGGTATTTCTACATTAATTGGGAATTGAACGCCGTGGACCCGAGACTTGAATTACAGCCCTTTGAAAAACTTCTCAAAGACAGTCAGCAACGGGCCGCCGGCAATCCTCCGGAGTCGGACGGACACTGGCGTGAAAAACTAGTCGTTATCGGCTCCAGTGCCACTGGCAACGACCTCACCGACTTGGGCACAACCCCTTTGGGAAAAAACACACTCCTGGTGAGCAAGCATTGGAATGTAGCCAACTCGATACTGACCGGGCGCTTCATTCACCGTTCAACTCTCGGGACGGAGATCCTGCTGGTTGTGATGCTGGCCGCGCTCGCGACAATCCTCACCTTGAAACTCCCGCCTGTCCAAGCGACGATTTCAGTGGCCCTGGTCGGTACGATTTTCATCGCAACAGCCTTCTGGGCCTTCATCAGCCATCTTTTCTGGATTCCAATCGTGTATCCTCTGGTCGGTGGCCTTGCTCTGACACATGTGGCGGTGGTGACGTGGCGACTGATCTTCGAGCAGACGGAACGTCATCGGGTCAAATCCGTCTTCTCCAAAATTGTCTCGCCGGAAGTCGTCAATGAATTGCTCGGAGCGGAAAAACTGTCCCTGGGCGGTGCGAGGCGCGTTGTCACGGTGCTGTTTGCCGACGTGCGTGGATTCACGGAACTGACTGACAAAGCGCAGGAACTGGCCGCAGAACACGTCCGGGCGAACAATCTCACCGGCGAAGCGGCGGAGGCGTACCTCAACGAGGTTGCCCATCAAACGCTTGAAACCGTCAATCTTTACCTCGCGCTGGTCGCCGACATGGTCAAGAAACACAACGGCACGCTCGACAAATACATTGGAGACTGTGTCATGGCATTTTGGGGCGCACCCATTGCCAATTCACAGCACGCTGTCGCCTGCGTGCGCGCGGCCATGGACGCGCAACGCGCCATGTTCGACATGAACGAACGGCGCGCCAGGGAAAACCACAGTATGGAGATTGAAAACCGCGACCGTCTTTCCGCCGGTTTGCCGACGAAAAACCCGTTGCCGACTTTGTCTTTGGGCACGGGCATCAACACAGGTCAGGTCACCGTGGGACTGATGGGATCGGATGCGCACATTTTCAATTACACGGTCTTTGGACACGCGGTGAATCTAGCCAGCCGTCTGGAACACGAATCCGGTCGCGGTCGCATCATCATCAGCGAGGCCACTTTCGAGCACTTGAAACGGGACGACCCCGCGCTCGCCGCCCGCTGCATCCCGCTGGCCCCCGTCACCGTCAAAGGCATACGAAACCCCGTCGGCATCTACGAAGTGCCGTGGCGCGATTCAAAAACGGAATCTGCGCCAACACCACAACTCTCTTGACACTTCCATCCGTGTTCTCCAACGTGTTGCCAAGCTGATGAATTCCCAGCTTGCTGCACGGCAGTCTGACAACTGCGACGCAACCCCGGTCGGATCAATCCATTTGAACTTTTCAAATCGTCGAGAGTCCAATCATGGGTTTATCGCTTCTTGATTGCACCTCTGACCGCGACAGCGAGGGTTCAAGACCAACATTTAATCCGACTAGACTGATTTATGCCAAGACCCGCCAAAAAGGCCAAAACCAAAAAGGCAGCCGCATCCGTCGAACCAATGGAGGAAACGCCGATGGAGACAATCGCTCCTGCGGCCGACGAATCCCCCGCATTGCAGCCGCCTACAACGCCCGTTGAAATGACGGATGTCGAGCCACCCCGCGCCGCCTCAGGCCAGCGAGACCGCATCGCCACTTCCCTGAACATCGCCAAACTCCAGGCCATGTCCATGACCGAACTCAACGGCATGGCCAAGGACCTGGGCGTCGAGAACTTCGGCACAATGCGCAAACACGAGGTCATCTTCCACATCCTCCAGAAGAACGCCGAACGCGCGGGAGTGTTGTTTTCCGAAGGCGTGCTGGAGGTGTTGCCCGAAGGATTCGGTTTTTTGCGTTCCCAGAGCTTCAACTATCTGCCGTGCCCGGAGGACATCTACGTTTCGCCGTCGCAAATTCGCCGTTTCGATCTCCAAACCGGCAACCTCATTGCAGGCCAGATACGGCCTCCCAAGGAAAAGGAAAAATTCTTTGCACTGCTCAAAGTGGAGGGCGTTGACGGTGAAGACCCCGAAAAGGCGAAGGAAAAAACGCATTTCGACAATCTCACTCCGCTCTTTCCCAACAAACGATTCCTGTTGGAGACTGCTGCCGACGAACTCAACACCCGCGTTCTGGATCTCGTCTGTCCCATCGGCAAAGGCACGCGCGGACTCATCGTTGCTCCGCCGCGAACAGGCAAGACCGTTCTGATGCAGAAGATCGCCAACGCCATCCTCAAAAATAATCCGGAGGCCTACCTCTTCATCCTCCTGATTGACGAGCGGCCCGAGGAAGTCACCGACATGGAGCGCACCTGCAAAGGCGCGGAAGTCATCAGCTCCACGTTCGACGAACCGCCGGAACGCCACGTGCAGGTGGCCGAAATGGTCATTGAAAAAGCCCGGCGCATGGTCGAACACAAACGTGATGTGGTCATCCTGCTCGATTCCATCACACGCCTTGCCCGCGCCTACAACACCATCCAGCCTCATTCCGGCAAAATCCTGTCCGGCGGTGTTGATGCCAGCGCATTGCACAAGCCCAAGCGGTTTTTTGGCGCGGCGCGCAACGTCGAGGAAGGCGGCTCGTTGACCATCATGGCCACCGCGCTCGTGGACACCGGCAGCCGTATGGATGAAGTCATCTTCGAAGAATTCAAGGGCACAGGCAACATGGAGGTGCATCTGGACCGCGCCCTCGTGGACCGCCGCATTTTCCCCTCGATCAACATCGAGCGCTCCGGCACGCGCAAAGAGGAATTGCTCTATCACCCGGACGAATACAGCCGCGTCGTCATCCTGCGCCGTGCGCTGACCGGTGTGCCGCCGGTCGAAGCCATGGAACTGCTCCTGGGCAAACTCAAAAAAACCAAGAGCAACATCGAGTTCCTTCTGGCGATGGCCGTTGGCTGAAGTCCGCACGACAACATCCGGCCTGTCGAATCCGCGCTCATCCCGCTTCCCACCGGCGATTTGCGGTCGGATGACAATTCTTGCACAGCAATTGGCAAGCAATGGCCGGTTTTGCGAGCGTTCTACCTTGCCCGCCTCCGTGGGAAATGTGAAAGTATGCCCGTGAATCGTTCGAGCATGCTCACTGGAATTCGTTCGACCCTCAGTCTGCTGGCGTTGGCGGCCATCACGGCTGGTTGCGGGCGGGACGAGATCAAAGTTTATCACGTCGCCAAAGAACAGCCGGCGGCCAGCCCACACTCGATGCAGATGCCTCCCGGGCATCCCGACATCTCCTCCTCCGCTCCCGCGCTGCCCAAAATTCAATGGAAGCTCCCCCAAGGCTGGCAGGAAGGACGCGCCGGTTCGATGCGGGCCGCCAGTTTCATCATACCGGGCGACAACGGCCAATCCGCCGACGTGGCGGTGATTCCTCTCCCGCCCAGCGGCAGCGACCTGGACCTCGTCAACATGTGGCGCAACCAGATGCAACTTCCCGCTGTCGCCGCCGCCGCCGCCGACAAATCCGCCACAGCCGTGACAGTGGGCGGCAACAAGGGCAAACTCTACGACATCGCCAGCGAAACTGCCGTCATGGATGGCGGCTTGCGCGGACGCATCCTCGTGGCCATGACGCACAAGGACGGCCTCGACTGGTTTTTCAAAATGTCCGGCGAGGATTCGCTCGTGGCCTCACAGAGAGACACGTTTCTGCAATTCCTTGAATCCATCTCGTTCGAACCACCGTCAGCCGCCTCGATGGCGTCCACAGACCCGCATCACGGACATGTTCATTCTCCGGGTGAAACGCACGACCACGGTGCCAGCATTGCCGCAGGTCCGGTTTGGACCGTGCCCGAAGCCTGGCAGGAAACTTCACCCGGCCAGTTTCTGCACGCCAAGTTTCTCATTTCAGGCGACGACGGAACAAAGGCGGACGTAAATGTCAGCACATCGGTCGGCGATGGCGGAGGTCTTGCGGCCAACGTCAACCGCTGGCTTGGTCAATTGGGCAAATCCCCGTGGAGCGCGCCCGAATTGGAAAAACAAAAATGGGTCGTGCCCGTCGCGGGCGGCGAAGCGGTCTTCGTGGAAATGAGCGGCATTGACGCCCGCACCGGAAAGCCGGCGACCGTCGTCGGAGCAATAGTTCCGCAAGCAGGCCAGACGTGGTTTTACAAGTTGATGGGCGATGAAAAGCTCGTTCTCGCCCAAAAGGAAGCATTCCTCGGTTTCGTCAAAGGAGTGAAATACTGACATGCTGCTCGACCGCCTTTACCGGATCATTTCATCAGTGAGGCTGGCCATCGTCTGCCTCGCGATGGGTTTTGTGCTCGTTTTCTGGGGCACGCTCGCGCAGGTGACGATGGGACTTTACAAGGCGCAAAACGATTTCTTCCGCAGCTTCTTTATCTATTGGGAACCATCCTGGGCAGACATCCGAATCCCCATCTTTCCCGGGGGTTATCTCGTTGGCGGCGTGTTGCTCATCAATCTGATCGCCGCGCACACGCGCTATTACAAGCCCGGCAAAAAAAAGATCGGCATCATGCTCATCCACGCCGGCATCGTGCTGCTCCTGGTCGGCCAGTTCCTCACCGACGTTCTGTCCAGCGAAAGCACGCTGCACCTGCGCATCGGAGAAACGAAGAATTATTCCGAAGCCGGACGTTCGTTTGAGCTCGCGGTTGTGGACATCACTGACGGCGAAATGAGCAAGGTTGTGGCCATCCCCGAACACGCGCTGGCAACCAAGAAAGAGATCAAACATCCTGGACTTCCGTTCGTGCTCCGGCCCAAGGCGTTCTATTTGAATTCCGACCTGACCACCAAACAGGAGTCGGGCTTCGAGCGTGTGCCGGCAACACAGGGCGTCGGCACCGGTGTCTGGTGGCGCGAACGACCGCGTGAAACCGTCATGGACCGTCGCGACATGCCGTCGGGCGTCCTCGAACTGACCTCACCGCAAGGCGCGCTCGGAACGTGGCTCGTCTCCGGTCATCTGATGAACACGCAGGAATTCACGCACGACGGCCGCAAATACCAGATCGGCCTGCGTCTCACGCGCTTTTACAAACCTTTCAGCATCCATCTCATCGAGTTCAACCACGACCGCTATCCCGGAACGGAGATACCGAAAAACTTTTCGAGCCGCGTTCGCATCATGCGTCCCGACACCGGCGAGGACCGCGAAGTCCTGATCTATATGAACAACCCGCTGCGTTACTGGGGAGAGACATACTATCAGGCCAGCTTTGACACCGACGACCAGGGCAGCGTACTTCAGGTGGTGCGCAATCCCAGTTGGCTCACGCCCTACTTCTCCTGCGTGCTCGTCAGCATCGGGTTGTTCTGGCAGTTCATGGCCCATCTGATTCCATTTCTCAAACGGAGGATCGCGACGTGAAAAAATGGCTTCCCTGGATTCTTGTCGTTGTCATGGCCGCATGGGTCGTTTCCACGTTGCGGTCCAACACAAAATCCGAACTCAACACCGACGATTTCGGCCGCCTGCCCGTGCTGCTCAATGGCCGCATCCAGCCGTTCGACTCCGTGGCGCGCAATTCACTGCTTCAAATCCGCGCACGCCAGACCGTGCACGGCGAACTGGACAGCGGGCCTTACAAGATGAGCGCCACCGAGTGGCTGCTCGAAGTGATGACCGATCCAGAGAAGGCGGACGACCGCAAAATATTCCGCATAGACAATCTGGAAGTGCAGGGCCTGCTTGAACTGCCGGACGGCCAGAAGTATTACTCGTTCAATCAGATCAAACCCAAATTCGACGCGCTGACGCACGAAGCCCAGCGCGTCCAGAAGATAGAATCCGCGCAACGCACGGTGTTTGAGGCGCAGGTGATGAAACTGTACAACGTCGCCACGCTCTATCAACGCCTGCGCATCAGCCTCAAGCCCCCACAGAGCGAAGACCCTGCGGCGGAACTGGCGGCGCATCAGGAAGCCATCACGCCCGGCATCGCCGCCGTCCGCGCGCGTCAGGCCGGCCAGGAATTCGACGTGCAGTCGCTGGAAAAAGTGCTCGCATTCATGAACGAATACGACGTCGTATCGCGGTTCGCACTGCCGTTGATCATCCCGCCCGCGACACCGGGCGCGTCCGACGAGGACTGGCAGAACATGGGCAGCGGGGCGCTCGCCTCCCTCAAATCCGGGACGATTGCCGAACCGGTTCTCTTTTACGGCGCGATGGCCTCGGCGTATCGAAATGCCGACGCGCAGGCGTTCAATCGCGCCGTTGCCGACTATCGCGACTGGCTCGGTGCGAGCTATCAGGCGCAATTGAAAAAGGGCCGCGAGGAATTCTTCTTCAGCCGGCTCGAACCGTTCTACAAGGCCACGGTCATCTACGTCCTGGCGTTTGTGCTGGTCTGCGTCTCGTGGTTCACCGGTTCGGAATTGCTGCGACGCTGCGGATTCCATCTCGTCGTATTTGGATTCATCATCCACACCATTGGCCTGGTGTTCCGCATGTACCTGGAAGCCCGTCCGCCTGTGACAAACCTTTACTCATCCGCCATTTTCATCGGCTGGGGCGCGGCGGCGCTAGGTCTTGTGCTGGAAAAGATTTACAAGGACGGCATCGGCTGCGTGGTGGCGGCGTTTGTCGGATTCGTAACACAAATCATCGCCCACAATCTCGCGTTGGGCGGTGACACCATGGAAATGATGCGCGCCGTGTTGGACACCAATTTCTGGCTCGCCACTCACGTCATCACCATCACCCTCGGCTATTCCGCGATGTTCGTGGCGGGGTTTCTGGCGATTTTGTACATCATCCGTGGCGTGTTCAGCAGGACTCTCAACGAAGCGTCCAGTAAAGCTCTCGCGCGCATGGTCTATGGCATCGTCTGCTTCGCCATGTTCTTCAGTTTCATCGGCACGGTGCTCGGGGGCATCTGGGCCGACCAGTCGTGGGGACGGTTTTGGGGCTGGGACCCGAAGGAAAACGGGGCGTTGCTCATCGTCATCTGGGTGGCCATCATCCTGCACGCGCGTTGGGGAGGTTTGATCAAGGAGCGAGGACTGATGAACCTCGCCATTTTTGGCAACGTCGTCACCGCGTTCTCATGGTTCGGAGTCAACATGCTGGGCATCGGCCTGCACAGTTACGGCTTTATGGACGCCGCTTTCAAGTGGCTCATGTTGTTCACCGCCAGCCAGATTTGTCTCATCCTGCTCGGTTCGTTGCCTCTGGCCATGTGGAAGAGCTTCCAGCAACCGGTCGCCACCAATGACCCGGTTCGGTCGCGTCCATGAACCGGGCATAACGGCACGATCCGACCATTTCAGGGTCACACCCGATCCAATCTCCACTCGGCAAAATTCGTTGCCAGATATGATCTTGAATCCATGCACCCGCTGGATTCCAAGCAGGTGGTTCAATACTCGGTTGGATGATTATGCGCATCAGAGCGATTATTCTGATGCCGGGGTTGCTGGCCGGTTGCGCAAGTGGCGGGTTTTTGTTTTGCGATCGTCCTGATTTCAACGGCACTCGCAAGCGTCGGACGGGTCACAATCCCACAATTGCCGGGTCGCCGTAGAGTGTGAACAAACCGTTGCGTGTGATTTTCAAGTCCATCACCTGGCCGCGATGGCGCTCACTGCCGTCGAACACCACGATCTTGTTGCAACGCGTGCGGCCCGTCATGCGGGCTTCATTTTTTTTGCTCGGGCCTTCCACGAGGATTTCCAAGTTGCGCCCGACAAACGCGTCGTATTTGCGCTTGCCGATTTCGTTGACGAGTTCCAGAAGGCGAGCGTGACGTTCCTCGATGAGTTCCTCTGGCAATTGATCCGGCATCGTGGCCGCCGGCGTGCCTTTGCGCGTGGAGTATTTGAACAGAAACGCGTTGTCGAATTCCACTTCGCGACACAGGGACAGGGTTTGCTCGAAGTCCTCCTCTGTTTCACCGGGAAAGCCGACAATGATGTCGCTGGTGATGCCGATGCCGGGTTTGGCAGCGCGCAGCTTGCGGATGATCTCCAGGTATCGTGCCCGCGTGTAGCCGCGATGCATCAGTTTCAAAATCCTGTCGCTGCCGCTTTGCACGGGCAGATGCGCGCTTTCCACCAGCTTCGGCAGCCGTGCGTAAGCGTCCACAAGATCATCGCCGTAACCTTTGGGATGCGGCGAAGTGAAACGGATTCGCTCCAAGCCCTCGATTCCATGAACGGCCTCGATGAGCTGGACAAACGCCGATTTTTGGAGTGCGCCGGCAGAGCGCAGCGGCGACGGCGCTTTGGATGCATCATTGTCTTCGGTCGGAAAGCGGCGTGGCGCTTCGCTTCCCGCCGCAGTCCAAACATCGCCACGTCGCCCATAACTCGTCACAATCTGTCCCAGCAATGTGATTTCCTTCACGCCCTGCGACACAAGCTGGCGACATTCGGCCACGATGTCAGGAATCGTGCGGCTGCGCTCTTCGCCGCGTGTGTAGGGAACGATGCAGAAGGTGCAGTATTGGTTGCAGCCCTGCATGATGCTGACAAACGCGCTGACAGCGCGATGGCCGTTGCCGTTGAGAATGTGTTCGCGGATCGTGCCTTCACTGCCCGCTTCCTCTTCGACGTCCACGATGGATTCGCGGCGGCCCTTGAGGATTTCATCCAGATATTCCGCCGCGCGATGAAACTTCTGCGTGCCGAGAACGAGGTCCACATCCGGCAGACGATCAATCAATTCCTTGCCCCGACTCTGCGCCATGCAACCCATGAAACCAAAAACCTGACTGGGCCTCTGCTTCTTCGCGTCGCTGATGACCATCGTCATCTTGTTGAGCGCGGTCTGCTCGGCGTTGTCGCGAACGCTGCACGTATTGAGCAGCACCACGTCCGCGACGTTTTCGGACGCCGCCAGCGTGTAGCCTTTTGCGACGAGCTGCGCGGCGACGGCTTCGCTGTCGCGCTCGTTCATCTGGCAACCGTAGGTCTTGATATAAACGCTCGGCATGATTCTCAATTCTGGCAGGAAAATAGGCGTTTGAGAGCGCGTTGAAAAGGCGAATTGCCACTTTCGGACCGCGACCGGTCCCCGGTCGCAGCGTGTGGAGTGCTGAGAGTCAGTCGGATAATTCGCGCACGCCAGCACTGTCGAAAGTGCTGCGGGCGGGGACCTCCCGCGCTCCGGGGCAAGCTGAGGCTTGAACTCCAACGCCTGCTCAGTTGCCGATTCCAATCTGCTTGAGGAACGGTTGCAGCGAGCGCGGGCGGCCCAGGAATTCTTCGATGGAAATGTTCACGTCGCGCGAATCGCCCGGTTCGTAGATCTCTTTGCGCAGTTTCATTCCAGCAGCGACGTCGAAGTAGCCGTTCGGCGCGTTCTCGAACACCGTGGCCATGTCGGCGGAAATGGCGTCTGCCCACGCGTAACCGTAATAGCCCGCATCATAGCCCATCAAGTGCCCGAAATACCCGATGAACGCCGTGTCATCACCCACGGGCATGAAAACCTCGCTGAGCACGAGATTGGACAACGGCAACGTTTCGGCCGCGTTCTTTGCGGTGATTTGTGTGTGCAAGGTGAGGTCGAGCAATCCAAATGAAAGCTGTCGCCGGTAGCGCAAGCCTTCGGTCGCCAGTCTGGACTCCTTCAATTTCGCCAGCGTTTCCTGTGGAATCTTCTTTGACGGATCACGGTAATCGGCGGCGAAACTGTCCAGCACCGTCTTGTCCCAGACCCAGTTTTCGAGCATTTGCGACGGCGCTTCCACGAAGTCGCGAGGCACGCTGGTGCCGGAAAAGCGGGTGTAACTGGCGCGCGTCAGGATGGAGTGCATCGCGTGGCCGAACTCGTGGAACAGTGTTTCCACGTCGTCATGCGACAGCAGCGACGGCTTGTCCTTTGTCGGTGCCGGAAAATTGCAGATCAAAGCCACTGTGGGCCGCTGATATTTTCCGTTTGGCAACCGCTTGCCGTCAATGAGTCCGAACTGCGCAAAGTGATTGTATTTGCCTTCGCGCGGAAACATGTCCAAGTAGAACAATCCCAGCGGCTCGCCGGTTTGCGAATCGGCCACGGCGTAGAGTTGAAGGTCGCCGATCCATTTGTAGGGCGGTTCAACGAGATAAAACTTCAGGCCGAAGATGCGCTGATAAATGTCGAACATCCCGGCCACCGCGCGTTGATACGGGAAATAGACGCGCAACTGCTCCTTGTCCACCGTGTATTTCTCCTTCTTCAACTGGTTGGCGAAATAGCGCCAGTCCCAGATGTGTATCGCCGCGGTGACGTCGCTCGTCTCGTTGGTCTTCATCTGGCGGAGGATCTCCATTTCGGACTTGAACTTGGGCTGCAATCCCGCCTCCAGATTTTCAAGAAACTCGATGGCGGCGGCGCCGGTTCCCACCATCTTGACCTCCGTCTTGTAGTCGGCCCAATTGGCGTAACCGAGCTTCTTTGCGATGTTGTACCGCAACACGAGAATTTGTTCCAGCAACGGAACATTCAGCCCGCGCGCCAGATTGCTGTATTCGTAATAAACCTTTCTGCGAACCGCCTCATTGGAGGCGTTGTCCATCACCGTGATGTATTGCCAGGTGACGTTGACCTGCACCTTGTAGCGGTCCTCGCCCCCCTTGATCTGTTCCAGGAACGCCTCCGGCACGCCCGCCAGTTCGGCTTTTGTGAAATAGAGTTCCTTCTCCGCCGCCGTCACGTTGCTCTGGAAATCGGTCTCCAGCCGCGACAGTTCCTTGCGCATACGCTCGACTTCGTCGCGTTCGGCCCTGGGCAGTTCGAGGCCGGCGCGTTTGTAATCGCGCATGGTTTCCTGGAACAATTTCGCGTCCTCGCCGGCGAGCGACGGCTGCGTGTCCGCGAACGCCTTGAGCACGAGATACACATCCTCGCGATAATCCAGTCCCACGGCCCATTCCTCGATGTCCTTGACGGCCGCCGTGGCGGCGGCGCGCATCTTGGCGTCGGTGCTGGTTTCCTTGATGAGATAGATGCGGCTGATGTTCTCGCTGATGTTGAAGCCGAGGTCGTCCAGTGCCACGACGGTGTTTCGGAACGTGGCCGAGCCGGGCTTGATGGCCGCGATGCGGTCCAGGGCGGCGTTGCCGTCCTTGATCGTCTTTCGCACGGTGGCCAGTATCTGTTCCGGTGTGGTTTCAAATTTCGGCAGCGAGACGACGGAATTGTAGGCGCGGGCCTTTTTCTGGAATTCGGAAAGGGTCATTGTGGAATCGTCCTTTTGGGGCGTGCGGCAACCGGCGACGGCGACGGCCAGGATGAGAATCAAAACAGTTCGCATAAACGTGCGCCACTTTCCGTGGAAGCGGCGCGGTGTTCAAGCCCATAAATGGGGCGATTCCTCAGCGCTCGACGAAGAAAGTCACGTCCATTTTCCGCATTCCGCCCTTTCCGCCGCTGACGCGCTCCTTCCCGTCATTGTCCTCGCGGTCGTTGCCGACGGAGTAGATCACGAAACCTTTGTCCAGTCGCTTGAATCGTAGCGGCTGGCCATCAAACGGATCAAGCGGTACGGATTGCAGGTAAGTTGGAACAAGTTGCTCCAGCGTCGTGGGAATCGTGCCGTTGTGGTCCGCGCGATAACGCTCAACTCCGATCGCCGTCAGACAAGACCTTCGCTGCGCTTCCAAAGTTGCGAATCGCTGCGGGACCTTGCTCAGACTGGGAAGCATGAGAGCTGAAAACATCTTTGGCGGATACTTTTTTGCGCTGACCGAAATACCTTCGAGCAGTTCTTCGTACGCAATCAGTGATTCAGGAGTTCCCTGTGCGGCAAGATCAATGGCCGTGGCAAGGGTTGTTAGCATCAGTTTACGGTCTGCGTCGAGAAGACCCATTTTGCGCAGGATCGATAAGCCGGTTCTGATTCTGTACTCATCGTCCTCAGTGCTGGAAGCATCACTATCTGACGCAGTAATGGAAGTCGTTCTAGCCAGAACAACCGGGTCGAACAGGCAAAGTGAAAACGGGCGTTCGCGCACCAGCGCCGTGCGACACGCACCCGGGAGTTGGATGTCCTCCGCGAGTTGCTCCAGTTGAGTCAATTGATCCAAGGAGAGACTTTGTTTGGACAGCAAATGTCCGGCACCATCGAGGGTAATAGCCAGACAAGCGATGCGCACCAGATGACCGATGATTGTCGGTTCGTTCGTCAGGGCCTGGCCGGTGAGAGCCGCGTATTGCAGATGGCGAATCGCGGCGGTGCTGTCACCGCGTTCCGTGGCGACCAAGGCCGCGATTCGGAAGCTTTGTGCTTCGGATTTCATCAGTGCGAGATGCGGCAGGAGGGCAGCCGGGCCGTCCTCGATGCTTGTCGGAAATTGGAATCGGGCACGTCTTAGCGCGATGCGGAATTGTTCCATGTGACCGGCTTTGTTGGAGAGGTAGGTCTCCGCAGCGAGGAGTGCGTTTGACGCCAGTGGTTGGCTCCGCGGGACTCGCCCCATTTCAGCGCCCAGATAAGGCAAGTACGGATCATACGCTTCGGTCTTCTTCTCGGGCAACGGTCGTTCATTCGCGAGGAATGCCTGCCAATATTCCGGGTCTTCGGACTTCCACAATTCGATCATGGCAACCGCTGCGTTCTCATCGTCTGGAATTGGCGGGTAGAGAGCTTGCAGTTCGGCCAGTGTCAAAGGTTCGCCGCGTTGACGCGCCTGTTCCTCCAGTTTGCGGATTTCACGCGCTGTGGAGGTGCGGAAATTGGCGTACCAACTGATCAATGCGATTGGAGGAACAAGGATCAGGATGACAATCACCGCAAGCAACGCGCCACGATTGGGCCACTTGGCGGGCACGGGCGGTGGTGTTGTTTCAATTGGCATGGCGGACAATTCTCGGCGGTCATCGCCGGACACATCCGATTTACAGTCTCCAGATGTTCGCGTGCAAGTCCCGATTCGACTGTTTTCCTGTTTCGTCCTAGAATCCCGGCGTGACTGAACTTCGTGTCAGTGGAATGACCTGCAACAATTGCGTCCGGCACGTCACCGAGGCGATCCAGGGCGTGCCCGGCGTCGGCAGCGCCTCCGTGAAACTGGAATCCGGCCTGGCCTCCGTGCGTTGGAAACCGGATTCACCGGAAAATGTCCCTGCCGTGCTGGCCGCCGTCAAAGCCGCGGGCTACGAAGCGATGCCAGCGGAATCGAAGGACGCAACTTGCGGCTGCAATTCGTGCGCGACGCACGACGCGCGTTCGGGCTGGCATTTGAACCTGTGGCTCGGAGGCGTCGTCACGGCGACGTTGATGTGCGGGGAATGGATTTTCAATCTCGGCATGACGCGGTGGTTTCAATGGTTGTCGTTCGCGCTGGCCGGAGCGGTGCAGTGTTTTGCGGGGGCGCAGTTTTATCGCGGCGCCTGGAGGCAGTTGAAGGCGGGACGTTCCAACATGGACACGCTGGTGGCGCTGGGTTCCACGACTGCCTTCGGCTACAGCGTGTGGGCATTGTTCACGGGCCGCGGCGGGCATCTTTATTTCATGGAAGCCGCCGCCATCATCACGTTGATCAGCGTCGGTCACTGGATCGAGGCCCGCGTCAGCAGTCGCGCCGAGAGCGCGCTGAAATCGTTGCTGCAACTGTCGCCCAAAACCGCGAGGCGACTGGGTGCCGCCGCCAACGCTCCGGTCGGGGAGAAGGCGCGTTCTTCCTTTGATCTTCTGACTACCAGTTTCAAACCAACGGCAGGCCGGACTCCAACCGCGACTGGCGGCGATCGTGTTTCATCTTTGTTCGATCCTGCGCACGAAACTGAAGTGCCAGTCTCGCAATTGAGAACCGGCGACCTGGTTTCGTTGCGCCCGGGCGATCATGTGCCGACGGATGGCGAAGTGGTTGAAGGCCATTCCACGGTGGATGAATCCATGTTGACCGGCGAATCCGTGCCCGTGGACAAGTCTCCGGGCACGAAACTGTACGCGGGCACATTGAACGCGAACAGCCGCCTCGTCATGCGAGTGACCGCCACCGGCGAATCCACCGCGCTGGCGCACATCATCGCCGCGGTTCAGCGCGCCCAGACCAGCCGCGCCGGAATCCAACGTCTCGGCGACAGGGTCAGCAGCGTGTTTGTGCCTGTGGTCGCGGTGATCGCCCTGACGGCGGGATTGTGGTGGGGGCTCGCTCCGGAATCCGCGAAGCGCGTTCACGATGTATTGTCTCCGTTGCTGTGGCACGCGCATCCGCCGACGGGTATTGCGGCGGGATTCATCATCGCGGCGGCGGTGTTGATCGTGGCGTGTCCCTGCGCCATGGGGCTGGCGACGCCAGCGGCCATCATGGCCGGAGCAAACGCGGCGGCGCGACGCGGCATTTTGATCCGTGACGGAGTGGCCCTGGAAAAAGCGGGGACGATCACAACCATCGTTTTCGACAAGACAGGAACATTGACGGTCGGGAAACCGGTTGTGGCCGCAACATGGAACGCGGAACGAAGCGGCGATAAAAATGCGGCGATTGCAGCGACGTTGACGCGCCATTCCAGCCATCCCATCAGTCAGGCGGTCATGGCGTTCGTGACTGCAACTCTTGAGAGTGCGGACAGTCCGGAGCGGACGAATGGCCGCGTTCTCACGAACGCAGCCACGGCGGAGGATTGGACGGAAATCCGGGGAGCGGGCGTGCGCGCGAAGGTGAGAACGGAGGACGGAAACTGGACGCCTGCCAGCCTCGGCTCAATTGCGTGGCTTCGCGAGTGCGGAGTGAATCTGACGGACGGAGAGCGATTTGTCACCGACTGGTCTTCAAAGGGCGCAACCATCGTCGGGCTTGCGACGGACAATATGTTGGCTGGATTGTTCGCCGTGAAGGACACGTTGAAACCCGGCGCGGCAAAAGTGGTCGGGCAATTGCAGCGACAAGGACTGAAAACCTGCCTGTTGACCGGGGACAACCGGTTGACCGCCGCCGGCATCGCGGAACAATGCGGCATTCCGGCGGAGAACGTGATGGCCGAGGTCAGGCCGGAACAGAAGGCGGAATTTGTGAAACGATTGCAGCAACAGGGCGGCCGCGTCGCGTTCGTGGGCGACGGCATCAATGACGCCCCCGCGCTGGAACAGGCGGACCTGGGCATCGCCGTGAGCCGCGCCAGTGACGTGGCGCGCGAGGCGGCGGACATCATTCTGTTGAAGTCGGAGATTGAAGCCGTGCCCGAGGCGCTGGGCCTGGCTCGCGCGACATTGCGGACGATCAAACAGAACCTGTTCTGGGCGTTCTTCTACAACGCCGCCGGAGTCCCTCTGGCCGCGTTGGGATTCATGAGTCCCATTCTTTGCGCCGCCGCGATGGGACTCTCGGACTTGATCGTGATAGGAAACGCGCTGAGGCTTCGGGGATGGCGATTGGATTGAGCGGCAACAATTTTTTGTTTCGCGAGGGTCGAAGCGTCATCCATTCACAATCGCCGCGTCATGGAGTCTTGATTGCTCCGGCTGACAACAGTTTTTCCAGTTCCGCCAATCCGGCGGGCGAGCCCATTTCAAAGAAGCGCTCGCCGGTGTCGTAGCCGGCCAGTTGTTTGTTGCGGACCAGATCGCCCATGACCTGCGCGAGGTCAAACGGCTGTTCGGACGGATACGAATCAAACACAGCCGATTTGAACATGCTCAGGCCGTAGTCAATGTGCCGCATCTCCGGCAGACGCGCTTTCTTGTCATAGACCTTGATCTCGCCGTCGGCGAAGACCACGTTGCTCGTGTCGTATTTGCCCTCGTTGCGATAAACCGTCATCAGTCCGGGCTTGCCGCTGCGATGGAAGAAATCCGCAACGGGTGCATACTCAATCGGCAGATACGAATCGCCGTAGAGGATAAAGAATTCCTCGCCGAGCATTGGCAGCGCGCGTTTGATGGCGCCGCCCGTGCCGAGCAATTTGTCGCCGTCGAAGGAATACTCCAACTGGATGCCGCAGGCTTCATTTCCGAATTCGCGCTGGATCATCTCGCCGAGAAAGCCGATGCAGAGCACGGCGCGCCGCAGGCCGCGCGCGTGGAGCATTTCCAATTGGTGCGCGAGAATGGGCCGCCCCGCGACAGGCACAAGCGACTTGGGAATTTTCTCCGTGATGGGCCGCAGCCGCGTGGCCAGTCCGCCGGCGAGTATGGCGACGGGGATTTGGGAGAGTGGGAGGCTCATGAGATTAATAATTAGGCCAACCGTTCACGCCAATAGCCCGGACGCCGTTTGGCGTGCATCACTGCCACGATCCAAACGCGATCCGGTTCATCCAAGTAAATCACCGAGTATGGAAACTGGCGCGACAGTGCGCGGCGAGCCGGGGCACTGAATCGGAAGAAACGGTCGGGTTGACGGCGGATTTGGAGGATGAGCTTTTCAATCTCATCGAAAAAACGGATACCCAGACTGGAATCAATGGCTGCGTAGTATTGGGCGGCTTGCACGTATTCGCCTTCCGCGTCGGGATGAAAGGCGTAAGGTTTCACCGCCCTACAATTTTACGGACACGCGCCGACACTTCTTCACCGGGGACGCCCTTCACTTTGCCGGACTGGATTTCCTCAATGCGTTTGGCGGCTTCCGTCTGCCATGCGGCTTCAACCTCCGGATCGCAAGCGTGAAGGTCGCCGCTCAACCGTTCCACCAGTTCGCCGACTTTTTCCGGCGACCAATGGCGGGTTTCCTCGACGATTTGATCCAAGGTCATTGGCATGAGAAAAGATTCATCCAACCCGTGAAGTTTGACAAGGGCGAAGCCATGACGCCGTCCAGCAGCCGGTTGAGCACGTTCACGAGATGACCAGTTTCGTTCCCTCGAAATCGAACCGGAAACGCACCTCTTTCAAACCCGCCGTGCGCATGGCGTGACGCAACTTCGTCTTGTCGTCCGCGTAGAACATCAGGAAGCCGCCGCCGCCCGCGCCGATGAGTTTGCCGCCCAGCGCGCCGTTGGCCATCGCAAGGTCATACCATTCGTTAATCTTGGGATTGCTCATGCCGCCGCTACGCTGTTTCTTCCGCTGCCAATGCACATCCATCAGTCGGGCAAATTCGTTCAGATTACCGGATTCCAGGGCCGTCTGGCTTTGCAGTCCGAGGTCCTTCACGAAGTGCAAGTTCTCGATCATGGACTTGTCGGCGGCCTTGGATTTCTGGTCCTGTTCCTTGAGAATCGCCGACGCGGAACGCGAATAACCGGTGAAGAACAGCAGCAGATTGTCCTCGAGATTGTAACGGGTCTCCTCGGACAACTTCAGCGGCCAGGCTTCGACCCTGCCGCCGGGCAGGAATTTGAAACAGGTGATGCCGCCGTAGGCAGCGATGTATTGATCCTGTTTGCCGATGGGTTCTTTGAGGCGATTGATCTCGATGTCGCACGCCTGTTCGGCCAGTTCCGCCGGGTGGACGAGGTTTTTTTTGTAGGCGTGAAGGGCCTTGAGCAGCGCGGTGGTGAAACTGCCGGATGAACCCAGGCCCGTGCCGGCGGGGATGTCCGCCATGGAGGTCAGTTCCAGCGATTCGCCGGTGATACCGGTGGCTGCGAAGGCTTCGCGGATGATCGGATGTTCCAGCGCGGCGGCGTTGGGCACACGTTCGAGCTTGGAATACTTCACAATGAGGTCCGTCACGAACGTGTCGTGCAGCGTGATATAGACGTATCTGTCAATGGCCGCCGCGATGAGAAAGCCGGTGTGTTGCTCGTAGTAGGACGGCAAATCCGTGCCGCCGCCGCCGAGACTGATGCGTAGTGGTGAACGTGCGATGATCATGATGCGTAGATTTTTTCAACGACCGCGAGCGCGGCGCGGGCTTCTTTGAGGCCGGGCACGGGTGTGCGTTTGAGCCGGATGTCCTCGAAGAACTCAGCCATCTCGATCTTCCAGGATTCGTCGCCGCGCGGAAATTCGTAGATGGTCGTCTCAGGCGGGCCCATTTGCGGGAGCATTTTGTAATACGCGAGCCGCTCGATGCCGTAACTGCCGCCGAGTCCTTCCCAGTGCAGCTTCGCGTCGCGTCCGTAGATTTCGAGGCTGAACAGGTTTTTCCATTCGCTGCAACTGACGTGAAGCCACGCCGTGTTGCCGGCGGCATTGCGAAGGCTCAAAAACGCGTTGTCGTCCACCGGCATCTTCCAGAAGTAAGTGGCCGTGTGACCTTCCACCGTGGTGAATTCGCCAAGGAAAATCCCCGCGAGATCAATCAGGTGGACGCCCTGATCAATCAGTTCGCCGCCGCCGGAAAGTTTCGGGTCCGCGCGCCATTCCTTTTCGTAACCGATGCGTCCCCCCTGGCCGTAACGGCCACGAACGAACATGATCGGACCGAGAGCGCCGCTGCGGAAAATCTCCAACGCCTTGAGGCAGGCGGGATGATAGCGATGATTGTAACCGACTCGCACGGCCACGCCGTTTTTCGCGGCAGCGGCTGACAGTTCGTCCAGTTCTTGGGTGTTGATCGCCGCCGGCTTTTCCACGAGCACATGTTTGCCGTTGCGCGCGGCCTGGATGGCGATGGGCGCGAGGGCATTGTTGACGGTGGCAATCATCACCGCGTCCACTGTGGATGAACGGACGGTTTCCTCGACCGATGCGGTGGCGATGCAGCCGGGCGATTGCGCGGCCAGCTTTCTGGCGCGGTCCAACTGTGTGTCGCAAGCCACCGTCACGCTGCCAGACGGCAGGAGGTTCAACCGTTTCTGGCCGATGAGGCCGCAGCCGATGAGAGCGATGCGTGGTTGCATGTTCAACTCCATTTCTTGCCGCGGTCTTCGGGCACGATGCGGCGCAGGCAGTAGATGTCGGATTTGGCCAGAGCGTCGCGGTGTTCGTGCAAATTCTTCCACGGATCCCATTGCGCGCTGATGAGCTTGCCGGTGATGCCGTCACTCTCGGCGCTGGCGAGATAAACCGCCGTGGCCGCGCCCAGCGACAACGGCGTCGCGCCTTTTTCCTTCCACTGCTTGTTCTTCTCAAAAAATGCCGCGCCAACCTTCTCCGGCCCGGCGGCAAGAACTTCATCCACCAGCCGTGTTGCCAGCGCGCCGGGGGCGATGGCGTTCACGTCCACGTGAAACGGTTTCAATTCCTCCGCGAGCGTTTCCATCAGGCGCACGACCGCCGCCTTCGATGCGGCGTAGGCGCTGATGTTCGGCAGCGGATTCGTTGCGCCGCCGCCGCTGAGAACGACGATTTTTCCCCGTCCCGCTTTCTTGAAATGCGGAATCAACGCCCGGCACGGCAGGAACACTCCAAGCAGATTGATGTCCAGCGCGCGTTTCCAGTCATCGAGCGCCACGGATTCGCTCGGGCCCATCGGCCCATAGACGCCGGCGTTGAGAACGAGCGCCTGAAGCGGGCCGAGTTCGTTGATGGCGAAAGCCACCAATGCGTTGACCTGGGCCTCGTCCGAGACGTCGCACGTCTTGGCGAGAACTTTTTGCGCCGCGAATTGCTTCGCCAGTTCGTCGCGTGTCGCGAACAATTCCTTTTCGCTTCGGGCGCAGAGGACGATGTTCGCGCCTTCGCGAAGGAAATGGACGGCGATTTCCTTTCCGAGACCCTGGCTGCCGCCGGTGATGAGAGCGTTGATGTTCTTAAGTTTCATTTGGAGCGACCAACGGAAAGATGCTCAACGCCGGGCACATCTTTCAATTCCTTTTCCAGAAAACGATTCGCGTCCACGACGATGCACGAACGCATCCCGGCCAGCGCCGCGGTCCAATTCACTGTGCGGAACTGAGGCCATTCGGTGCAAACCACAACGGCATCCGCGCCATTGATTGCTGAAGCCACGTCCGTCGCCAGCGAAACGGCCGAAAGTTCGGCGGGCAATAGTTTGATGGCGGGGTCGAATGCGCGGACGGTTGCGCCCGACGCAACCAGTTGTTTGCACAATTCCACAGCGGCGCTGCGGCGGAGCGTGTCGGTATTGGGAGTATAGACCAATCCCAGCACGGCGATGGTTTTGTCGCGCAGATCGCCAAGCCGCGATTGAAGCCGACGCAACGTCCAGCCGCGATGCAGGTCGTTGCTTTGTTTGATGGCAGGGATGACAGACAACGATTCCTTGTTCGCACCGGCCAGTTTCGTGAGCGTGACAACGTCGCGCGCCAGCGTGCCACCGGCGAACGGGCCGCCCGGTCCGAGATACGCCTTTGGTCCGATGCGCGGCTCGCTCTTCAGTCCCAATGAAACTTCCTTGGCGTCCGCCCCGACGTGTTCGCAGAGGCGGGCGATTTCGTTGATGAACGTGATAGACAACGCGAGGAATGAATTCAGCGCGTGCTTCACCATCTCCGCAGATTCCGTTCGCATGAATATGATCTGCGGCGTGAATGGTTTGAATAACTGTTCTAGCAATGCCTTCCTGGCGTCGTCACGGATGCCGACGATGGCGCGGTCGGCTTTCTCGAATGAATCAATTGCTTTGCCGAGACGAAGGTTTTCCGGAGAGCAGGCGAAGTGAAGATCGGGAAATTCCGACTCCATTTTCCTGCAGGTGCCGACCGGCAACTGCGCTGAAATCAAGACCAGTGCGCCTTTCGGCAGGTGTGGCAACGCACGGCGAAGATTGTAGAGAACGCTTTCAACGTCCGATTCGTCGTTCTCGTTGACCGGCGTGTCGTAGCAGAGCCAGAGAATGTCGGCGTTGGCGCAGGCCGTCTTAGGATCTGTCGTGAAATCCAGTTTCTTGGAGGCAATTCCGGCGGAAATAAGTTCGTTCAGCCCCGGCTCGGAGATCGGCGCTTTGCCGTTGTTGAGGTTTTCAATCGTGGTGGCGTCGAAATCCAGCCCGGTCACACGAAAGTGTCGCGCGCAGCACGCAGCGGTCACGCTCCCGAGATGCCAAAGGCCAAAAACTGCAATCTTTTCAACCTCGTTTTTCATACACCCAGCGATTCTGCCTCAACCACTCCAACGTGCGAATGATTCCTTGTTCGATGCTCAACTTGTTGGCCCAGCCGGTGGCGCGGATTTTTTTGGTGTCGAGAAAGATGAACGGGTTGTCGCCAACCCAGCCCTTGTTGCCGCCGGTGTATTCGAGGCGCGGTTTCAATGCCAGCGCCTTGCAGATGAACCCGACAGAGTCGTTGACCTGCACGTATTCGTCAGCGCCGAGATTGTAGATTTCCACGCCATGCTTTGCCTTGCGCGCCGTGCCGAGCTTCATCACGTGAAGAATCGCGTCAACGCAATCCTGAACGTAGAGATAGGACTTTCGTTGTGTGCCGTCGCCGAGGATTTTCAAATGGTCGGGGTGGTCCGTCAGTTGTTTGTAGAAATCGAAGACGTGGCCGTGCGTGTAGCGCTCGCCGAGAATGGAAACGAAACGAAAGATGTAGCCCTCGAAACCGTAACCTTCGCAATAGGACGAAATCATTCCCTCTCCGGCGGTTTTGGAAGTGGCGTAGAGCGATGTCTGGACCGGGAACGGCGCGGTTTCCGGCGTGGGAATGATTTCCGCCTCGCCATAGACGCTGCCTGTGGAACTGAACGCGATGATCTTGATGCCATTGGCGCGCATGGCCTCCAGTACGTTGAAGGTGGCGATGGTGTTTTGCTGGAGGTCCTTGCCGGGATGTTCGAGGCCAAACCGCACGTCTGCGTTGGCGGCCAGGTGAATGACCGTGTCGCAACCCTTCATGGCCGCAGTCAATGCGGGCAGATCAAGATTGTCACCTTCGACCAGCTTGAAGTTTGAATGTTTCGTCGCGCCCGCCAGAAACTCGCGCTGTCCGGTGCAGAAATTGTCCCAACCGACAACCCGTTTGCCTTCGGCCAGCAACCTGTCCACGACGGTGCTGCCGATGAAACCCGCCGCTCCTGTCACAAAAATGGTGTTCATCAATGGGCGCGGAGTGTAACGGGCGGGCGCGCACGCCGCCAGTCCAGACAACTGTCAGAAAAACAAAAACCAGCGGTTCGGCGACCTTCTGTCTGAGATACCCGCACTCGGTTTCAGCCTTGTGCGTTGCTCCGCAGCACGGAAGGCATGCGGGTTGCTAAATTAGATATGCACCAATTCATCCAATCCTATCCAGCCGGTCTATTCGTTCCCCAAGCCCTGAAATCAGGGTCTTTTCAACATAAGGGCGGAAGGCCGTTTTCCGGTCCGCGTGCCAGCCACGCACAGTGCGGGAATTTGAAGCCAATTCCCAGCGCCATTACGGGTCGCCGCGCTGGCAGGTCATGAAAAAGTTTTCAGGGGGGTTGGGGTCGCTGCTCCTCGCGGCATCGTTGCCGGCGGCGACATATTTCGTTTCGCCCACCGGCAACGACGCCAATCCCGGCACGGAAGCGTCGCCGTTCTACAACGTTTCCAAAGCCGTTCCTCTGGCGACGGCGGGGGACACCATTTTCATGCGTGGCGGGACTTACGTTTACAACAACACCATCCGCATCACCAACTCCGGCGCACCGGGCGCGCACATCAAGCTTTGGGCCTACACGAACGAACTGCCGTTCCTGGACTTTTCAGGCATGGCCGACCACGCCGACAATCGCGCATTTCTGCTGACCACCAACGCCAACTGGTGGCACATCAAGGGACTGGAGATTTACCGCGCCGGCGACAACGGAATGAAAATCGAGAGCAGCCACAACATCATCGAACAGTGTTCGTTTCATCACTGTCGCGATTCGGGGCTGCAAATCGGGTTCGGCGACAGCGACCCGGACTTTCCCGATCGAGCGTGCTCGAATCTGGTATTGAACTGTGATTCGTATTTGAACTACGACCCTCGCGCCAGCGGCGGGAACGCGGACGGGTTTGCCTGCAAACTGCATCCCGGCCAGGGCAACGTGTTCCGCGGCTGCCGCGCGTGGGAGAATTCCGATGACGGCTGGGATTTATACAAGGCGCTGTATCCAATAGTGCTGGAAGATTGCTGGACGTGGCACAATGGCGACCCCGCCAGTTTTGGCGTCAGCAAGGCGGGCAACGCAGGCGGCTTCAAGCTCGGCGGCGACAGCAATTACGCAGGGCCGCACCGCGTGATCCGCTGCATCGCTTTCAACAATACCGGCTTTGGACAATCCTCCGCAGGCAAGGCGTTTCATCAGAACGACAATCAGGCCGGTCTCATCCTCCACAACTGCCTGTCCTTTTCCAACAACTACAACTACGCGCTGAACAACGACATCCCCGGACAGCACGAGATGAAAAACTGCGTGGGATTCGCCGGCATCACAAAGAACGCCGCCACCAACGGCAACACGTTGCAAGTGAGCAACAGTTGGAATTTTGCTGGTGCGGTGCTCGTCGCAAATGCCGGCGATTACGGGGATTTGAGTGAAACCGCAGCAAAAGCTCCTCGCGGCGCCGACGGCAGTCTGCCTGCCGGTTTTGCGAGGCTTGTTTCAGGCAGCGACCTCATTGACAAGGGCGTCAACCTGGGCGTTCCGTTCAACGGCAGTGCGCCCGATCTCGGCCCGTTCGAGTTTGCCGTGTTGCAACAACTCGTCAGCATCGGCGCGGCGTACTGGACCAATGGAACTTTCAATCTTCGTGTGGATGGCCTGACGAGCCACGGGCCGGTGGTCATCCACACTTCCTCCAATCTGTCCAACTGGAACCCTGTCCACACGAATCCGCCCGTCACCGGCTCGCTGCAATACAGCGACCCGTCTTCCGCTGGCGGGCTGCAACGATTTTATCGCGCCGAGGAGAAGTGATGAACCCGCGAAACAAAAACGCCGGGCTTTTGAAGGCGGGAATGATCCTTGCCTCGGGCCTGGTGTTTTTGTGCGGGGCGCGCGCCGCCAGCTATTACGAAGATCGGTTCAATTATCCCACGGGCGCGCTGGCGACCGTCGGCTCAATCGCCGGCTGGCAGAACACCAGTCCCGCAGTCACCGTCACGTCCAACAGTCTCAACGGATCGTTACTGGGATTGGCCGCCTCGTTTGCGAACAAGGTGACGACCATCACCAGCGGCACTGGCGGCGCATTCAACCAATTTGCAAATCCTGGAATCATCTCCGGCAGCGTCTATTTTTCGTTCCTGCTGAAGGTCAATTCCTCCACCGGCATCAGCGCGGGCGGTCAGCCATTGGTCGGACTCGTGCGCGAAGGTTCGTCTTCATCGCTCTACACCGATGTCATGTTGCGGCTCACCGAAGCCAATGTTCAAGCGGGCATCCGCAAAGTCAGCGGTGCGGCGGAGTGGTTTCCCACGCCACTCGCCATCGGTAACGTCCATCTCATCGTCGGCAAATATGAATTCATTGGCAGCGGCAACAACGACGTCGTCTCGCTGTGGGTCAACCCGACTTCGCTTGGCGGCAGTCAGCCAGCACCCTACATCACTTTCAGCACAGGCGGCGACGGCAACGACTCTCGCGGCATCGGTCGCGTTTACATTTACGGCGGTGCGTCCGCCGATTTGGACGAATTGCGGATCGGAAACAGTTGGGCAGACGTGACGCCGGCTGGCGAATCCGGTCCAGTCAGCGCGCCCTACGTGACGCAGACGCTCATGGTCGGCGGCAATCTTGTGTTGCGAGGCACAAACGGCACACCCAACGGTGCGTTCGATCTCTTGGGTTCGACAAATGCGGCACTGCCGACCACGCAATGGCCCTTGCTGTCCAGCGGCAACTTCGATGCGTCGGGCAATTTTGATCACACGAATCCTGTCCCGTCCGGCGTGCCCTGGCATTTCTACTGTCTCCGTTCGCAGGGCGGAGGTTCGCCGCAATTGCAGCCGCCCACCATCCTCACCCAGCCGCAGGATCGCACGGTGCTTGAGGGACAAAGCACGAATTTCAACGTCGCAGCCACGGGCACGACGCCGCTGCGGTATCATTGGTTTTACAACACCAACACGCCGCTCGCCAGTGGCTCGAACTTTGTTCTGACGCTCAATAACATCCAGTTGAGTCAGGCGGGAAAATATTCCGTCGTCGTCAGCAACGTCATCGGTTCGGTGACAAGCGTGCTTGCGACACTCACCGTCAATCCAGCGCCGCCCACCATCAATTCCAATCCTGCCAGCCAGTTTGCGGTGGTGGCGCAGACAGTTCAGTTCAACGTTCTGGCTTCCGGCAGCGCGCCGCTGCGTTATCAATGGTTTTACAACACGGGCACGCTGCTGACCGACGCCACCAACGCCACGCTGACCCTGGAGAATGTGCAGGTGTCCGATTCCGGTGATTATCACGTCATCATCACCAATCATGCCGGTTCGATCACCAGCACATTCGCGTCGTTGCTGGTCACAACGGCGCCCACCGACGGCACATTCTACGTTTCTCCGACGGGCAACGATTCCAATGCCGGCACACTGGAAGCGCCGTTCTACACCATCCATCACGCCGTTTCACTCGCGCAACCGGGCGATGTGATCTATGTGCGCGGCGGCACTTACAATTATGACGCGACGATTCAACTGAACAGTTCCGGCAGCGATGGCGCGCCCATCAAAATCTGGGCGTATCCCGGCGAACTGCCCGTGCTGGATTACTCAATCTGGCAACCAGCGTCTGAGGCCATTCGTGCAGCGGCGCGCGCCATTTTCATCGGCGGCAACTGGTGGAACATCAAGGGTCTGGAGATCATGAACGCGCCGGACAACGGCATCAAGATCGAGGGCAACTTCAACATCATCGAACGTTGCGTGTTCCATCACAATGGCGACAGCGGCCTGCAAATCGGCTTTGCGAACAATTCCATTCCCGACGAATCGAAGGCCGCGACCAACTCCGTCATCAACTGCGATTCCTATCGTAATTTCGATCCGGGCACCTCCGGCGAAAATGCCGACGGTTTCTGCTGCAAATTGTATCCCGGCAAGGGCAATCGTTTCTTCGGCTGCCGCGCGTGGGAAAATTCCGACGACGGCTGGGATTTGTTCAAGACCACGTTCACCGTCGTCATCGAGGAATGCTGGGCGTGGGGCAACGGCAATCCGAATCTGTTTCCCGTGAGTGGTGGTTTTGCCGGCGACGGCAGCGGATTCAAACTGGGCGGCGATGACGAGCCGGGCCCACATTACGTCCGCAACTCCGTGGCGTTCGAACATCCCTGGGGCGCGGGTTGTGGATTTGAGGACAACGGGAATCCGGCCTCCATCACCATCGTCAACTGCACATCTTGGGCGAACCTGACGAACTTTGAACTGCACGACGGAGCGCACGTCATCAAGAACTGCGTGGCGTTTGACCCCAAGTCCTCCAACCAGAACGCGGACCTGGATGCGGGAGTGATTTCCATGAACAACACGTGGGATTTTATTCCGGCGACCGTGACGGCCAATTACAACGATTTCCGCAGCACCGCCGCCGCCGATGCATTGCAACCGCGCAAGCTCGACGGCAGTTTGCCGGACAGCGATTTCGCCAAGCTCGTGCCCGGCAGCGACCTGATTGACAAAGGCGTGAACGTCGGCCTGCCCTTCAACGGCAGCGCGCCGGACCTGGGCGCGTTCGAGTCCCAACCGTGAGCATTTTTCAGAAACAACACCCAACAACGAATCAAACACCCGAATGAAGTCAGTCCGCAGCAATCAGAATTCAAACCAGCGCAATTCCATTCTCACGGCGGTCGCCATGGTCACCTTGATGTCCGTGTCGGTCCTCGATGCCGCCACCTACTGGGTCGCTCCCAACGGCAACGATAGCAACGCCGGCACGTCCAACGCGCCGTTCGCCACACCGCACAAGGCGGTGACCGCAACGCTCGCGCCCGGCGATACGATCTACATCCGCGGCGGGAATTATTCCTTCAACTCACGCATCGCACCCGGCAGCAGCAAGGTCGGTGCGGCGGGAAACCACATCAAATTCTGGGCCTATCCCGGAGAACTGCCGGTGTTCGATTTCGCGTCCATGCCTGAATCCTCCGACAAGGCGTTGGATATGCGGCGCAATTACTGGCACGTGAAGGGCATCGAGATCAAGAACGCGCCGGACAGCGGCATCTTCGTCGGCGGCACGGGCGTCATCATTGAGGGTTGCGTCGTACACGACTGCGACAACGATGGCATTGTATTGGGCAGCACCAGCAGCCGCGCGACCAACGCGCTGATTCTCAACTGCGATTCCTATCGAAACTATCAGGCCGGCAGCGGAGGCAACAACGGCGACGGATTTTCGGCCAAATCCGGTTGCGGGCCGGGCAATGTGTTCCGCGGTTGCCGCGCGTGGTACAACGCCGATGACGGCTGGGATTTTTATGACAACATCACCAACAGCGTGGTGATCGAGAATTGCTGGGCGTTCAACAATGGCACGAACCTCTGGGGTGTGGGCAGTTGGCAGGGCAATGGCAACGGCTTCAAACTCGGCGGCGCGGGCACGCGCGCCCCGCACACGGTGAGAAACAGCGTCGCGTTTGACAATCACAGCAAGGGTTTTGATCACAACAACGGCGTGGGAGCGCATGTCATCCACAACAACACCGGTTTCCGGAATGGAAAATGGAATTTCAGCTTCTACGACCAGCCAATCAGCGGCGTTCACGATTTCAGGAACAACGTTTCGTATCTCGGCGGCGGCATCAACGGCACGAACATCGTGCAATCCTCGGTGATGGTTTCCAATTCGTGGCAGCATTTCACAGTGACGCCTGCGGATTTCCAGAGTCTGGACGCGTCGCTGGCGTTTGCGCCGCGCAATGCTGATTACAGCCTGCCCACAAACGCGTTTGCCAGGCTCGCCGCCGGCAGCCAGTTCATTGATCAGGGAATTGACGTGGGACTGCCTTTCAACGGACCGCGCCCCGACCTCGGCGCTTATGAATTTTCCGCAGCAGCACCGGTGCAAACGCCGTCGTGGTTTGACACCGCCGGATGCGGAATCACCAATGGCGGCTTCCGCGTCAGCGTGGCCGGACTCACCGGGCACGGGTCGGTGGTCATTTATGCTTCGTCGAACCTGTTGGATTGGACTCCCATTTTCACCAATCCGCCCGTGACCGGTTCACTCACCTACCTTGACACCTCTGCGGGAAACGGACCGGGACGACTGTACCGTGTTGAGGAAAATTGAATTTCAAACCCAAATCCAACCACCCACTTCCATCATGAAGAAAGCATTGATCCTTCTGACAAGTCTCGCAGTGATTCAATCCGCGCAGGCGGCTCTCGTGTTTTATGAGCCGTTCGCGGCCGGCACCTACACCAACGGCGCACTGCTCGGTACCGGCGTCGGCCAGTGGAATCGCGGCGCGTCACCCGCCGCGGGTTGTTCCATCGTCACCAACGCCGCCGCACTGACCTACTCGGGCCTCGTGACCTCCAACAGTTCCCACGGACTGCTGCGGCCAGCCAACAGTGCATCGGCCAACCGCCACGCGGGCGCGGACCTGTCGCCGTCACAAACCATCAGCGCAGGCAATCCCACTGTGTATTGCTCGTTCCTGTTGCGAGTTCAAGCGCCGCCGTCGGGCAATCGCTGTGTCCTCGGCCTCAGCACCACCACGTCCTCCAATCCCACCGTCGGCGCCGGCGTGTGGGTCAATTCCGGCAGCCGCCTGCTGGTTTCCAAAAATTCCACAACGCCCGATGCCGCCGCGACCTCCGCGCTGGCTTCCGGCACGCATCTGGTCGTGATGCGCTACAAATACAATGCTTCCAGTTCCGATGATGAAGTTGCGCTCTGGGTGAATCCTCACGCCTCGACGTTTGGCACGAACGAGGCCAACGTTCCTCCATTTGCGATTGCGACCACGGGCAATTCGGACGTGACATCGTTTCCTGCCGTTTACGCCGTTCAAGGACAGGGCACGGGCGGCGGCGGAACGGTTTGGGGCTCGGGCAGCGGCACATTGCACATGGATGAAATCCGCGTGGGCACGACATGGGCTGACGTCACGCCATACGATCCCAACGCACCTGTCGAGCCGCCCGCGCCTGGGACCAACGGCGCTCCAGTTATTACGCAAACCTTCATGACGCCCGCAGGACTGGCGTTGCTGGGCACCAACGCGCCCACCAACGGCGCAATCCAGGTGCTCGCGACGACAGACATCGCCACGCCGGCCAATCAATGGGACTCGTTGAACACGTTTCCGTCGGATGCCAACGGTCACTTCAACTGCACCAACCCTGTTTCGTCGGAAGTGGAGCAGTTGTTCCTGCGCGTCGTGACAGTGGACGGCGCGATGCCGACTGCGCCGCAGATCACCGGCGAACCTCAAAACCAGAACCTGATCGTGGGACAAAATGCGTCCTTCTCCGTCGTGGCCACCGGCTCGCAACTTTCCTACCAGTGGTATTTCAACACCAACACGCTGTTGAACGGCAAGGCGTCTTCAACGCTCCTCATCAACAGCGTCCAGTTGAGCGACCAGGGCGGCTATTCGGTGGTGGTGTCCAACAATCTCGGCTCGGTGACGAGCATTGTCGCGTCGTTGACCGTCGCCAGCGCGCCCACCAACGGAACGTATTACGTCGCCACCAACGGCAGCGACTCGAATCCCGGCTCGATCGACGCTCCGTTCGCCACGCTGCCCAAGGCCATTTCCGTGGTGCTGCCGGGCGAAACGATCTACGTGCGCGGCGGCAGTCATTTCTATTCACAGACCATCCGCGTGGAGAAATCCGGAACGCCCGGCAACCGCATCACCATCGCGGCGTTCCCTGGCGAACAACCGTTGCTTGATTTCGTCAATCAACCTTACGGCTCGAGCAATCGCGGCATTCTCTTCACCACCAACGGCAATCACTGGAACGTCATCGGATTGGAGATCGCCCGTGCCGGTGACAATGGCGTAAAGGTCGAGGGCAGTTACATCCGCTTCGAGCTTTGCGTGTTCCATCACAACGGCGACTCCGGCCTGCAAATCGGCTTCGGCCATCCTGCCGTCAACAACATCAACCTCGCCGCGTTCATTGACGTCATCAATTGTGACTCCTATTCCAACTACGATCCCGACAGCAACGGCGGCGACGCGGACGGCTTCGCGGCCAAGCTGCATTGCGGCCAGGGCATCGCGTTCTACGGCTGCCGCGCCTGGGAGAATTCCGACGACGGCTGGGATCTGTTTGAGACGGACGCCAGCATCATCATCAGCAACTGCTGGACGTGGAAAAGCGGCATTGGCCAGGGCAATGGCAACGGATTCAAACTGGGCGGAGACGGAGCTGGCGGACAATCCAAAGGCACGCACTACGTCTATAACAGCGTCGCTTTCGGGCACAAGGTCAACGGCTTTACGCAGAACAGCCATCGCGACGGGTTGGTGGTCATGAACTGCCTCTCCTTCACCAACGGCCCCAGCGGCTACAATTATTTCATGGAAGGCACGTTGAACTCCGGCAAACAAAACATCTTCAAGAACAACGTCGGCATCAAACGCAACGCCTCCAGCAGCGGCAACAACTTCATCGCGGACAACAATCCCGTGGAGCAGAACAACAGTTGGAATCTCGCCGTCACCGCCAATCATTCCGATTACATGAGCCTGCTGGAAGCCGCCGCAAAAGCGCCGCGCCAGCCGGACGGCAGTCTGCCCACCGGCTTCGCGCGATTACTGTCCGGCAGCGACCTCATAGACAAGGGCGTGGACGTGGGTATTCCGTTCTTCGGCGCCGCGCCGGACCTTGGGCCATACGAATACGCGCCTTAACGCAGCAGATTGACGATACCAAACAGAACGGGCTGCCGCGACGGCAGCCCGTTTTTTGGGTCAAAGGTCCCCCGGTGAAATTGTCTACGCTTCCACTTCTTCCACCGCGTCGCGGATCAGTTGCTTGAACTTGTCCACGCCTTCGTCAAAACCGGCGGCGATGGGCAGCACGGGTGTCTTGCGGACCTTGCGTTTGAATTTCTTCAGGTTCTCCTCGGCGGCAGGCTCGTCCATCTTGTTGCCCACCACGTAACGAGGACGCTCCAGCAGCGAAGGATCGTAAAGTTCCAGTTCCTTCAACAGGTGATGATAATCGTCCCACGGCGCACGATTGTCCGTGCCGGCCATGTCGAGCAGGATGACGAGAATCTTGCAGCGTTGGATGTGACGCAGGAATGAATGGCCCAAGCCGACGTCTTGATGCGCGCCTTCGATCAGCCCCGGCACGTCGCAAACGGTCAGGCGTTTGTAGTCGGGATATTCCACGATTCCGATCTGCGGCGTGAGCGTGGTGAACGGATACCGAGCAATCTTGGGTCGTGCCCGGGAAATGGCGGTGAGCAGCGTGGATTTTCCCGCGTTGGGATAACCCACAAGCCCCACCTCCGCCATGATCCGCAGTTCCAAAAAAAAGTCGCCTTCCTCGCCCGGCTCGCCGGGCTGCGCAAAACGCGGGGTCTGACGTCGCGCCGTGGCGAAATTCCGATTTCCCAATCCGCCGCGGCCGCCCTTGCAAAGTACGAACTGCTGTCCGTGCGTGGTGAGGTCGGCGATCAACTCGCCCTTCTCGGGCGACGTGATTGAGTCTTCCGCCATGTCGTCGCCGGACAGGTCAATTTCCATCGCGCTGCCGGACCCCGCCCGACGGATCAACGGACGTTGGCTGGCACTGCTGTGCAGCAGCGGCTTTTCGTCAGCGGAGTCGTCATCGTCGCTTTCCGGCTGTTCGGCCGGCGCGCCGCCGGATTGTTTCCACACCAACGTGCCACAGGGCACTTTGACGACGAGGTCTTTTCCGGCGTGGCCGTCCATGCCCTTGCCCATGCCGGCTTCGCCGGGTTCGGCGATCAATCGCGGCACGTAATACTGGGCGATGAGGTTGTTGAGGTCGTGGTCGGCTTGAAGAATGACACTGCCGCCGCGACCGCCATTGCCGCCGCTGGGACCGCCCTTGGGAATGTAAGCCTCGCGATGGAACGCGACGCATCCCTTGCCGCCGTGTCCGGCGCGGGCGAAGATTTTGATTTCGTCTATGAACATCCGGTGAATTTATGATTTACGATTTTCGATTTACGATTGGCCGGCGGGCTGATCTGGCATGTCGTGAATCATAATTGCGGCAGGCTAAAACCTGAACTCCAACAAAAAAGGCGAGGCGCAGTGGCCTCGCCATGAAATTGTCTGGGGACTTTAGTTCGTTGCGGCGGCGGCTTCCGCGAGGACGTTGACACGGCGGCCCTGTTTGTCGAAGGCGACCTTGCCGTCCACGAGGGCGAACAGGGTCCAGTCGCGGCCCGTGCCGACGTTCTGACCGGCGACGAACTTGGTGCCGCGTTGACGGACGATGATGCTGCCTGCGGTGACGAATTCGCCGCCGTAGGCTTTCACGCCGAGACGTTTGCTGATGCTGTCGCGTCCGTTACGAACGCTGCCTTGACCTTTCTTATGTGCCATAACTGTGTTGCTCGTTGAAAGTTGAGAGAGGGTGGGGTGTCGCTCAGGCGTTGATGGACTTGACCTTCACCACAGTCAGTTCCTGACGGTGGCCGATGGTCTTATGGTAGCCTTTGCGCCGTTTCATTTTGAAAGTGAGTTTCTTCTCGCCGCGTTTGTGTTCGACGACGTCCGCCACGACGGTCGCGCCGCTGACGGTCGGAGCGCCGACGCTGATCTTGCCGTCGTTGTTGACGAGCAGCACGCGGTCGAACGTAAAGGGTTGACCCGCCTCCACTGGCAGGCGTTCAATTTCCAACGTGTCGCCCGTGGTGACACGATACTGTTTGCTTCCGGTTTCCAATACGGCGTACATAGTTTTTTGCCCAAAAGGGACGCAGATAAGACCAGAAGCGCGGATGGGTGTCAATCACGCATTTTTCCGGGAACGATTGTTTTATGAGCTTGGATTCCTGGGGATAAAACGGCTCATGCGCTGTGCAATTATCCTGAAATAAACAACTTGCAGCGCGACTCGCCGGCCATGGCATTGGCTTCGTTAGCGTGGGTCGGGATGTTTGTCGAAAAGGACAACCTGGCCTGTTCTCATCCGCGCCCATCCATCGGGCCGTCGAACTGATTTACAAACGAACAGCGGTTTTCGTGGCGACACGGCTGAACAGCTTCACAAGATTGGTCGCATACTCAAGCGTGCATACGCTTGGCGGTCGCCAGGTGCGAGATATGAAATTTTGCCGGTTGCAACCGTCATTGGCGTGCCACGACGGCAACAATGATCAGAATACCCAAAGCGATGCGGTACCAGCCGAAGCCGCTGAAGGTATGGGTTTGCACGTAGCGCAGTAGCCATTTGACGACCACGAAGGAGACGATTGCCGAAACCACGAACGCCAACGCCACCATTGGCCAGTTTTCGGGTTCTGCGCCGGGTGGTGGGTTGTGCAAGGCTCTGAAGATTCTAAGACCACCGGCGGCGAGCATCGTTGGGATGCCGACCAGGAAGGAAAATTCCGTGGCCAGCGGACGGTTCAATCCGAGCGCGAGCATCACGAGAATGGTGGTGCCGGAACGCGACGCGCCCGGGAACACTGCCGCGAGCAATTGTCCGAGGCCGACCGCGATGGCGATGGTCCACGTGATATTGTTGCTCAAGGGCCGTCCCTGTAGCCAGCGTTCGATCAGGAGGAACAGCGCTCCGCCGATGAGCAGGGCAAGGGCGATCGGCAGGGGAGTGTCCGGAAGTTTGAAGTTCGCTTTTTCAAGCAGGAGCCCACCGATGCCGGTGATGACGAAGGCCACCGAAAGTTTCAGCAGATAGGCGCGTGTGTCGCGTGAGTGCCAGTTGCATGCGAATTGTTGGAGCCGCGTCCAAAACAACGGGATGACGGCGAGCACGGCTCCGCTTTGGATGACGATAAGATAAAGGTCACCGGCCTTGATGCCGAACATCTGCTCGAACAGGAGCAGATGTCCCGTGGAGGAGATGGGGAGAAATTCCGTGATGCCTTCGATGAGGCCGAGGAGTATGGCGGCGATCCAGTCAGGCATTGACGTTGAGGCGTTGCATCGTTAGAGCGTCGGGACGTTACAACGTGTCAGTGCGCCGCCGAAAGCTTGATCATTTCTTTTTTCCGAACACGGACGCAAAGCCGCCTTTGGGCTCGTCCACGCGTTGTTGCACCTTGAGTTGTCCGAGGATGGCGTGCCAGCCGATGTAGATCTTGTGCCACTGGTTCTCGACGTTGCGCAGGGCGCCTTCACTCATCTCTCCGAGATAACGGATGGAGGGCGCGTTGCCGATGAGGGCGTGGACTTCGTCGCGCGTGGGGGAACTGACCTCGACCCCGGCGAGGATCAACTCCAGTTCCTGGACGAGAACGCTCTTGAGTTCGAGGAATTGCGCCTCGTCCTCGTCGGTGAACTTTTTGTTTCGCGCCAGCGCGATGAAGTTGTTGAACTGCTTCCAGCATTCCAGGTAGTTCTCCATCTGGTGGACGAGTGGTTCCAGTTTTGCGTTGCTCATAATCGTGTTTGGGTTTGGCGTTCCGGGGCGCTGATGGGAGTCTGAGGTGCCAGAAAAACAATGGCGCCGCCGCGCATCTCACGGGCTGTGATCTTGAGGCTGCCGTAAATGATGACCAGTTCGGACAGTGTCAGTTGGGCGGATTGCGCCTCGCGAAATGTTTCCAGAACTCCGCGTCCGACCTGTTTGACGAGTTCCACGGGATACGTGGAGGACAGCGTGCTCACGAGGATGCGACCGTCCCGGTCCACCGTGAAGGTGCCGGAGGGCAACCGCATGAGGGGCGGCGCGGGTTTGGAAAAAAGATTCAGGAGGCCCATAGCGCGAGAACCTTTTTCATGCGGTCGCGGATTTGTTCCGCTTCCAAGTCGTGGTGCCAGCCGACGCAGAAGTTGGTGGAATGGTTTTGTCCGATGGCGACGTTGCGT
>DAOLDN010000004.1:0-28509 GCA_035327385.1 Verrucomicrobiota bacterium
CCACCGCCGTACCCGCCAGCAAGATCAATGACCACGTCACTCGTGGTTCGTTGATCAGTCGCATGTCCCGGTTCACGGAACGTTGCAAGACCGTGATCCCCAAGCTCAATCCGGCCATGGGCAGCCAGACATGAGGCGCGCCCGGCAGAAAAAACATCACGGCGATGACGTTCCAGCTCGCCACCAGCATAAAGTGATGCCACCGCAGCAAGATGGGAAACGCCAGCGCCAGCACCAGCATGCCGACCACAAAAAATGTTCCCTGGCCGAGAGGCTCCGTCAGTTGGTAGCCCAACACGATGGCGAGGGGAAGAACGATCGCGTAAACGATTAGATTGCGAATCAGCGCGGTGTTATGCATGCAACTTCGGCGACCAATAACTCAAGCAAACGCCCAATCGCAATATCCGGCGCGACTGAAACGAATCAAATTGCTGGCCTTATGGCGGGCAAAAATCTAACCCAACCGGTGAGCCGACAGCAACCCGATTGTTCCACTCTTTCAAACTCCAACCCCGCCGAATATTGACACCGCACAATCCAGGAACGCGTGCCGGGACGGGAGTTTGGATAGCCCGCCCACGCTATCGGGATTTCTCTCCGCAGTTGATGCTCATCGCCCCACCCAACAAATTGATGACGCGGATGTTCGTCAGTCCCAAATCGCGCATTTTTCTCTCCACACCCTTTTGCGCGGGGTAGTGCCTCAACGATTCCAAGATGTAGGAATACGCCGCCAAATCGCCGCAAAACAGAAGTCCGAACACGGGAACGGCGAGTCGCAAATAACAAAAATACAACGCGCGCCAGACGGCGTTTGCCGGTTTCCCGAATTCCAACACCACCATCCGGCCGCCCGGCTTCGCAACTCGCGCCATCTCGTTCAGACCCACCTCCCAGTCCGCCAGATTCCGCAATCCATAACCGACGGTCACCGCATGGAACGAAGCATCGGGAAAGGGCAGCCGCATCGCGTCGCCACGAATGAATTCAGGATTTCGGAGTTCGGCTTTCGGACTTTTTTTTCGCGCCACCTCCAGCATTGCCTCACTAAAATCCAGACCGATGACGTCGGCACCCCTTGCTGTCAATGCGAAGGCGATGTCGCCCGTGCCGCAGCAGACATCCAGCGCCCGGTCGCCCGCGCGGACCGACGCCAGTTCCACCACGCGCCGCTTCCAGAGCCGGTGAAGACCGAAACTTTGCAGGTCGTTGATGAGATCGTAACGCCGCGCGATCCTCCCGAAAAGGTCGCTGACTCTTTGCGCGCGTTGCCCGCCCGGGGCGTAATACTCGTTGCTCATCCGCGCCACCTTGCCCGGAAATCAAGCCCCGCGTCAAATCCCGGCGACTCCGTCCCTACGGCTGTGACGGAGCGACCAGACGGTAGAATCCGCCTTCGTCGCCAGATGAAGTCTCGATGATGCTCATCATGCGGTTGGTTGGATGCGCGGGAATGTCAACGAGTTTGCTCCACAATTCGTCGTCTAGTGAGAGCTTGTGCAACACGGAATAAGTGCGGTTGGATGCGGCAAAGAATTCCAGCGCGACGCCTCCGGCATCCATGTTGACCTCCAATCGGAACACGCTTCCGGAATTGTTCGGATGCGTTCCCGCCAGGTACTCCTCCCAGTTGCTGAGACCGTCGTCATCCGGGTCGTCATCGGCATCCTGCACGTGTAAGAGCGTGCCGAATTCCTGTTCCCACCAATCCGGCAGGCCGTCGCCGTCCGAATCCCCCGCTCCCGGCGGAAGTCCCGGCGTCGGCGCGGCGGCAATCCAATGCAGCGGTTCGTTGCCGTATCCGGAAACCGGCGAGCGTTGCAGCGACGCTCCACCGCCGTCCGCCGCCACGGGCCACGGCGCGCTGTCGTCGTAACGGACGGCGTCCATCACCACATACGGAACCATGTTCGTGTTGGGATTGTCCGGCGCCTGCAACTCGATGTTTTCGCCGCCGTTGTCCAGTTGCCCGCCATAGGGGCCGTGGATCATCACGTTGGTGGGAACATTGTATTTGGCGCGGAACGAGGCCGGGTTGGTCTGCACCACCAACAACATCGCGTTGCCCTGAAGCGTCACGTTGGTCGGGAAACTGAACCCGATTCCGTTGATGCGCCAGGTGTTGGTCGGATGCTCCGGGTGGAACAACGGGACGGGATCGTTGGCAAGGTTGACCAATTCCAGGAATTCATCCCCGCCGACCTCGGGATGATAGTGAATTTCACTGATCACCACCGGCCCGATGCGCGGCCCGCTGTTCTCCGCGCCCAGCGTGACCCCCAGTTGCGACGGGTAAAACGCCTCTCCCGCGCTGTTGACGTAACGGCCAAAACTCACGCCGTTGAACGAGCCTCCGAATTCGACGCCGTGACTGTGACCCGTCAGATTCCCCGCCAGATCGGCGGAATAGAGATAGACGTCGTCGCCTGTGGAACTGAGCGCAAAACTGGTCGGACCTCCGGTGTTGAAATCGTTCTCATCGAAATACAACCGTCCTCCGGCCTGGATGATCGTGTTGTCGGGAATCCGGAATTTCTTCGGTGTGTCCGGCTGATCGGTCAGGAACCAGCCCCCGATGTTCACGTTGGTCGGAGTGGGATTGTAAAGCTCGATGGTGTCCGACTGCGGCGGGTCGGTGTGGGCGAGAATTTCATTGATGACAATCGGCGCGATGGTTGGCGGCGGGTCATCCGCTCCGGGCGAACCGCCGGGCAGCGAACTGGCCCGCCAGCGCGTGCCCCGGTCCGGGGCCTGGGACTGTCCCGGCAACACCGGCACGAGTGAAAAGTCCGCCACATCCGGGGCCGAAGGCCACGGCGTGCGATCGTCATAAGTGATCGAGAAAATCGTCTGCCCCAGCGGATGCGCCAACCGGAGTGTCTCGCCTGAATTGTCCAACTGACCCGTGTAGGTGCCGTTGACGGTGACACCGGGATACTTCAAGGCGAAGGAGGCCGCGTCGCGCGCCAGCACAAAAAACTGGCCGGGATGCAGCAGCGTGCCGTTGGTGAAGGTGAAGGTAATTCCGCTGAAGGTCAGCCCTGACAGGTTCAGCGTGTTGGTGCCGTAATTTTTGAGTTCAAGGAATTCAAGGTTGTTGCCGCTGGTTGCGCCGAACGCCGGTGGATTGTACATGATTTCGTTCAGGCACAACGAATTGAGGTCCTGTGGCGGGGAGAAACTGGCCTCCGCCAGCGCGCTCCCTTTGCCGCCGCTCAAAACACGGGCGCGGACCAGGGTGGGCGCGTTGAGTTGGATGGGCAATTCGTAGGACTCGGCGGACGGGGATGTGCCGCCGGTGCCATAGACTCGCGGATCGGTGCCGTCCACGGTGTAGAGAATGGCGCCGGTTCCGTTGGTGTGGGTGAGCACAAGTTCAAATCCCGCCGGCACCCCGCCTCCGAACTGGCTGAATTGCGGCGCGCCAACGGTTGGATACAGCCCCGCCGCCTGCAAACGCGCGATGGTGCGCTGGTTCATCACGTTGGGGAACCAGTTCGTGGAAAGCTTCTGCAATTCCGGGATCCAATACTCATCGCGAGTTAGCGTAACACCGGTGCCGCCATCGTTTCCGACCGGGAACTCACGGGTGTCGCCCCACCGCGCGGATTCGCCGACGATGGCGCGGTCAATTTCCGCCGCCAGTGTTTGCAGGCGCGCAATGTTGTTGCTGGGCGACAACGCGCCGTTGTTGAACAGATGTTTCTGAGCGCGGTCGCCGTACATGCGGCGGAATTCGGGATAGTTGCGCAATTGGTTGTAGATGCGGGAGGGTAATGAGTCGTCGCTGAGGCCGTTCACGCGGTCGTCGTCCCGGAGGCGGTTGAAGGCGATCTCCTGATCCCAAGGAAGGAATATCCATTTGGTGGCCGGCAGGCCGTTGGTGGGATTGGCGCGGCGACGCACCCAATAGGAATTGTGTGGATTGCTGTTTTGCAGCCAGTCGTTGGCCTCCACCAGCGCGTGGAGCAGGAAGTAGTCAATGAGGTTGTCCATGTCCACCTGTGCGGCAACGGCCTGGAAATCGGAATCGTTGTTGATGCCGAGGTTGACCAGTGTGATGAGACTGTCCCAGTCGGCGCGGCTGCCGTCCTGCAGCTCGGAATAGTCCTTCATGATGTCCCAATCCTTTTCGTAGCCGCCGAGGTGGTTTGCGAAGTACGTCGTATCGTGCCGTTCGATGGCGGTATAGATGCCCCAGTAAAGGCCGTTGAGGTAGAGATGCAGGAAACGGCTGCGGCTGGCCAGATGGCCCATGTCCCGCATGGCTTCTTTTACCCAGATGTCGCGCAAATAGGTGCCGTTCTCGGGCCGGTAACGCAGCGGAAAGTCCTCCGGCCACGGATGGCTGCCGCCGCTGAACGGGTCGTAGCGCGTTGACCAGGTGTCGGCCCAACTGTTTCGCAAAATGATGCTGTCAAAATTGGACACGCCGCCGCCGAACCAGTCGTAGTTGAGCTTCGACGGCCCGTAGTCGCTGGAGAATTCGAGGCGGAAGGAATGTTTGCGAGTTCGCTCGTTGTCCCGTCCGGCCTGACCGTGCATCTGGACGGCGCAGTTGATTTGGAATTCGGATGTGTTGTCGCCCAGGAACAACTCCGCCGAGGCCGGCCGTTCTCCCCGATCCGGCACACCCGACCATTCATTCCTCGCGTCATAGTAAATGCCCGTCGCCACGTCCCAGAATGCCTCGTGAGTGGAGACAATTGAAATTGACGGGATGTCGCGCAGGTCGTTGGAGAGCGTGGCGCCGTAGTTGGGATGGTTCACAATGAACGGGTCCATTCCATAATCGGCGGGGTAAGTGCCCTGCCAGACGGCGGGGTAGCCGGGCGGGTTGTCCGGCTGCTGCAACACCTGGCTGAGGAACAGGTAAGTCTGGCTGTCCGGTTCGGTCGGAACATGGTTCGTCAGAAACGCGGCGGCGCGCAGCAGGCGCGTGCCAGTGATCGAAATCGGTGCGACGTAAAGCGAGCCGTTGGTCGGGGAGGGAATGCTGCCGTTGGTTGTCCAGTAGATCGAGGCGTTCGCCGTCGCGGAAGTGATGGCCACCGTGAACGGTGTCTCGTAAAAACCCCGGTCCACGCTGAACTTCGTGTCGGCCACCAACCCCAGGTAACCTTCGCCGTTATCGGCTCCGGGTGTCGGGGGCTTGAAATAACGTTCCACCGTGGTGCCGGCGGTCAGACCCTCCAGTTCGGGAAGGATGTAAAAGTCCAGGTCTGTGGCAGTGACATTCAGGCCGTGGACGGCCAGCACGTTTGCGCCGCCCGTCAGCAATCCGGGCGTGTTGGCGATGATGATGTCCTCGTACACGAGCGATTGAGCATCGGCGGCCGCAGCCGTGGCGGTGGAATTCCACTGCGGCGAACCGGGCGCGTTGCGCGAAGCGACCATCTGGCCGTTGATGTAAGCGACGAAACCGTCGTCATAACGCATGCGCAGCTTCAGGCTTTGGAACGCGTTCGGGTTGGCGACGTTGAACGGCACCCGGATGTAGGCCGTGGCGTTGTTGCTCAACATCAAAGTGCCCAGAAGATTCGTGGCCGGCTGAATCGTCAGTCGCTCGATGTTGAACGCGTTGAGAAATACGCCGATCCCGCTGCTCGCAGTGTCGCGTCGTCCGGACACGAGCATCGTTCCCGATCCGGTCGCGTCGGCTTCGAAGGTGAAACGATATTGCTCGTTGGAAGAGGGCGATACCGCCGGGTTGAACGTGTAGTCGCTTTTCACGAGCAGCCCGTTGGCATACCAGTCCGAAACCTTGACGGTGGTGCTGTCGTCGTCGAACGACCACACAGTGACCCGATGCGGCGCGTTCGCGGTGAGTCCGCTGAGGTTGAGATCAAGCCCTCCCGTGCCGGTGTTGGCCTCAGAGCGGATGAAATCGCGCAGCAGCAGGGATTCGGTGAACGCGCCGCTGTTCGCCGGATTGTTGCGCACCCGGTCTCCGTAGCCGAAGCCGGGAGTGTTCGACACCGTGACGGTGATTCCAAAAACGCCGCCAAAGTTGCGCGTTGTGGGCAGGGTTTGGACGGCGGTGTTGCCACCGTTCGAGTTGATGACGAAGGAACTGAAGCCTCCCCCGGTCAATCCCGTGGAGGTGCGTGCGTTGAAATCCAGCGCCAACACGGGACTCACAGTCATCCCAACCGTGTAACTGGCCGGAGTGTTCCCGGCGGTCCAACCGGAATCGTCGAACCCCGCCGCTGTCCACGTCGTCCCCAATGCGCCATTGTCCGGCACCCACACTCGCGACACCGCCCCGGAAGTCACCAGCGGGGTGGCGGTGATTTCAGTTTGCAGACCGTAGGAAACATTCGCCCGTTGATTCGGATACGTTGGCGCGTATTCGTGCTCCACCGTTCCACCCGGTTGCATCAGGGCCAGATATTCGCCGTCGTTGTTGAGCTGGAAGCTCGTGTGCAATTCCCTTCCCGCCATCGCGCGGTTCTTGCCCGAAGCGAACACCACCAGATACTGGCCGGGCACGAGGTTCGTGGAGGGAAACGTCCACTTCGTCGGATCGTTCGCGTCGTCGGTCAGATGCCATCCACCCAGGTTCACGATTCCGGGGCCGCTGTTGTAAAGTTCGATCCAGTCGGGACTTTCCAGGTCCTCGTCCCGCAGCAAGCCGTCATTGGCCGACAGAAATTCCGTGATGCGCACCGCGCCTTTGGTGACGGGCGCAAACGCCAGAAAAAAGGTGAGAAAACAGAGCGAAGTGTGGAGGGGAAATGTCCACACCGTCAGATGGGCAGTCGAATGTTTCATGTTCAATACGGAGACAGCAACTGCCTCACCGACTATGGATTTAAGGGTTCTTCCTCAGTTTTTCAGGGCCAGGTCCACAAGTTCTCCGGGATACAACGCCAGATCCTGCGGAACGCCGATGAGCACCGGCAAACCGCGTTCCTGCGAACTGTCGAAGCCCCGCACACGCAATGATTGCGTGAAAAATTCCAGTCGTCCGCCCACCTTCACGATCCGGGCTTCCGCCGCGCGTCGCTGGCCGCCCCGACGCGTGCGCACAATCACCGTGTCGCCGGGCTTGGGCTCGAAACTGATGGGCTGACGGATGAATCCCACGATGCTGTCGGAACGGTCGCTGCTGATGGTGATGAGCACTTCGCCCGCGGAAATGTTTTCACCCTGGTTGCGATAGATTCTGGTCACCACACCGTCAATGGGCGAGGGCAGGTAAGTTTGCGCCGACTGCCGGAACCGTTCCTCCTGCGCGGCAATCGCAGCGTCAATGATGTCCAGCACGTGAAGTTCGCCCCCCGTGGCTCCATCGGGCCTGAGCCGTGACAACGACCGCTCCAGCTCGGCGACGAGCATTTCACGCTCCTTGACCTCGGCGTCCAGCGCGTCCCGTTGATCGAGGGCAACCTCGTAATCGTATTCGGAGGCGATCTTTTCCGATCGCAGATTCTCCTGGCGAAGTCGTTCATTCTCGGCAAAACGCATTTTTGAGCGGGCGATGGCGAGTTCCACCTTTTGATTCAGCAGATCCACCCGCACCTGCTGGTAGTCCAGTTGGTTGCGTTGTCCGTCCACGATCATCCGCGCCCGCAAAACCAGCAGGTCCGCGCGGATCGCGGTCAGTTCCGCGTTGGCCACCTCCGGCGACAGAGCCACTTTTCCGATCAACTGACCATTGGTCACCCGGTCGAACTGTTGAACGGACAGATTCATAAACATCCCGTCCAGGGGGCTGGCCACATTGGCGGTCAGCGCCTGTACCTCTCCCGTGAAATTGCCGGGCATCCACTGCGTGTTCCAAAGGTAAACCACCGCGAGAATGCCCGCGATATAGACGATCACCGGGACGTGCCGCAAACGCATGTCACGCCAGCGTTCGGCGGCGGGTCGTGGAATGACTGGGAGAGGTTCCTTCATCGTTTAAACTTCGGATTGTTCATCGGCCTTCAATCCCGTGACTCGCGACACACCCGGCAACGACCGCAATTCGGTCAGCAGTTCCTCCATCCGCTCGGGATCACGCAACAACAGGCGATAGGAAAAATCCGTCCCCTCGTACCCGTCGTGCGAACGCTGACTGGCGCACAACGCCTTCAGACTGTGCCGGTGAAACAACGAACGCAGCTCGATCAGGTCGGCCAGGGGCCGCGCCCAGTGCAGGTTGATGATCACGTCGTAACGATGCCGCGTCCCGAACGAACTGAAGGACAGATAGAACATCAGCAGCGACAATAACGCACACCCCATCGCCGCCGTCGCAAATTTCATCGTCCCGCAGGCCATCCCGATCACGATGACCGCCAGCACGTAACTCGTGTCCAGTGTGTCTCGAAGGATGTTCCGGAAGCGCACGATGGCAAACACCGCCATCAACCCGAACGCCGTCACCAGGTTGTTGGACAACACCATCATCACCAGCGACACCACCACGGGGATGACCACCAGCGAACTGACGAACGACCGCGAGTACGACAACCCGCTGTGCGTGTACATGTACACCCATGCGATGGTCTGCCCGCCCACAAACGCCAGAATCAAACCCAGGATCACCCCCGGCACATTCATCGGTGCCAGGGAATAATCGCTGCTGAAAAAATCGCTGATGTTCATGATTCAGAGCCGACCGCCGCAAGACCAGCCGGGAACGACCCGCTGACGGTGGCTATGCGATCCAGTCTTTGTTGTGCCGCCACGTAATAATCATCCGCGCAAAACGCGTTTGAAACGAGCCGGGCACCAAGTCGCGTGACGCCGTCGGCGTATTTCGCCGCACCGCACTGCATCAACCCGAACACCCGCACCAATTCCTTGAACCAGTCCGGGAACCGGCCCGTGAACTTCAACTCCAGCACCACCATCTTCCCGAAAACCAGCCTTGGATGCACCAGATCGGAACTCAGATGCACCGTCGGGTCCGTTTCGGTGCGGACCTCGCGGTCCATCGTCACTCTCACCGAATTGTCGTGCTGGCTGATCCACGCCTCGCGCAGATACGCCACATGCGTCCGGGGCTGCGCCTGTATGTCCACCATGCACCGGCAGAAATTCTGGAGCGCCACCAGTTGCTTCGGGTCTTTGGACACCAGATGTTCCGGCGCGGGCAGAATTCCCGAGAGCAGACTCTTCACCGCTTCACGCCGCACACCACCGCGTTGTTTGGAAATGGTGTTGTTCATCCGGCGCTTGATCTCAAAATACACCGGAGCTTCCGGCCGTTTCTCGTAAAAACGCAGCCGCAGCTTGAAACGGTTCTTCTCCCCGTTGATCGTCGCCTGATATAGCTTCAAGTCGGGTGAATCCAGATAAAGACTGTGGACGGGATAGGAAAGATTGGCTTGCGTCGCTCCGTACTCGTCAATCTCCAGGTAAGACCGCACGTAATCGCGGACGGCAAGAGCCACACGCTCCTCGATGATGTATTTCAACTCGAAGCGTTGCGCCTGTAATCTGTCATCTGTACGAATCACTCCCTCAACCTGTAATCTATAGGGCGGATTTTTTGACACCAAAATGTAACACACCCGTCAAGCTGGACAATCCTATTAAGCCAGACTGGAGAATCCTCTGCTCCTGCCGGCCGGAGCAACATTCTTCATTGAGTCAAAAAGGACGGCATTTCAGCGTGCCGGCACACAACACTCCACCGCTTGACGCACCGCGCCTTGACTGCGATTTTGCCCTCGCTTGGCGCAGGAACTCAATGTCCGGGCGGCGGGCGCACTGTTCGACCGGGCCTCGCAAACTCCCGCTGTGCAATCCTTGGCACGCCGAATGGAGTCGGGCGGCGCATTGACTTGTGCCGGCGTCGCAAATTCCGCGCAACCGTTCTTCGCCGCGTTGTTGCAAAACATTTTCCCCGCCCGCCACATCGTCGTCGTCACCGACAACCTTAAAACGCAGGAGAGCTTTCAACAGGACCTGGAAACGTGGTTGCGAATCGCGGGATGCGTGCCGCGTGAACAATCATCCGGACAGCCTGAGGACGCTCAACCTTCAACTCTCAACCCTCAACTCCACTTCTATCCAGCCTGGGATGTTCTTCCGCACGAGGGAAAACTGCCGCATTCGGACACCATCAGCGACCGCCTGCAGACGTTGATCGCGCTGACTCGACTCTCAACTCTCAACCCTCAACTCTCAACATTGGTCGTCGCCGGCGTCACCGCGTTGCTCCAGAAAACGTTTCACCCCGATGACCTGAAAAGCCGGATGCGACATCTCACTCGCGGCGACCGCGCCAATCCGCTCGACCTCGTCGAGTGGCTGGAGGAACAAGGCTACGAACCCGAAGCCCAGGTCTCGCAAAAGGGCGAAATTGCGTTGCGCGGCGGCATCGTGGACATCTACCCGCCCACAAGCCCGTGGCCCGTGCGGTTGGAATTCTTTGGTGATGAACTGGAATCGCTGCGCGAATTCGATCCGCTCACGCAAATGTCGCGCGCGGAAATCACCGGCATCACTCTGCCACCAGCCGGAGAACTGGGCGTTCTGAAAAACGCAACACCCATCACGCATCACGCATCACTTCTGGATTACCTGCCGCGCGAAACGATTTTCGTCCTCTGCGAGCCGGAACAGCTCGCCATCCGCGCCGAAGAATACGCGCAGCAAGTTCCGGTCGAAGATCCGTTCTTTGTTTCGTGGGAAGCATTTCTTGCCGATCTTGAACGGCGCGGCATTACCAAGATTGAGTTGGGGGAATGTGACGTTGGAATTCAAGCTTTGGCTTGTTTTCCGGACGGGCTGAAGCCTGAACTTCAACGCCCGGAGATGGAAACCCGCGCTCCATTGTTCACGTCGCTCGACGCGTTCCGTCCGCTCGCGGCACGCGCGCCCGAACCGCAGATTGCAGAGGTGCAACGACGTGAATTCTTCAATCAACTCCATCGCTGGCTGCGACAGGATTTCGCAGTCCACGTCTTCTGCAACAACGACGGCGAACGCCAGCGTTTCGAGGAAATCTGGACGGAACTCGTAGGACAAACGTCGCGCGTGCCTCCACCTGATCAAGAAGACGCAAAAGACAATAACAGGCGCGACGACTGTCCTACGGTACGGATTGGCGCTCTTTCCCGAGGTTTCATCAGCGACGAGGCGAAGCTGGTTGTCGTCACAGACGCGGAAATCTTTGGCCGCTACAAAGTGCAGCGCCCACGCCGCCTGAAATCGCCGCATGCCGCCGCAATGCGTTCGGCGCTGGAGATTGATTTCGCCGACCTCGAATACGGCGACCTCGTCGTGCATCTGCAACACGGCATCGGCCGTTATCTCGGCCTGAAAACTCTGCCAGCAACCTCCGGCGGACTTCACGCAGCACGCAACACGCAACACGAAACCGAATGTCTCGCCATCGAATACGCCCCGTCCGACCCCGCCAACGAGCCGCCAAAGCTTTACGTTCCCGTCACCGAATCGCATCTCGTCAGCAAATACGTCGGCGCGGGCAAGGTGCGGCCGCCGTTGAACACGCTCGGCGGCAACCGCTGGCGCAAAGCGGTTGAACACACCGAACGCGCCGTGCGCGACGTCGCCGCTGAATTGCTCCGCATCCAGGCCGCGCGCGAGTCCCAGCCCGGTCACGCCTGCAAGACCGACACTCCGTGGCAGCGCGAATTCGAAAGCGCTTTCATCTACGAGGAAACGCCTGACCAGATCACCGCCATCGCGCAGACCAAGACCGACATGGAACGCCCCAAACCGATGGACCGCCTCATCTGCGGCGACGTCGGCTTTGGCAAAACGGAGGTCGCCATCCGCGCCGCGTTCAAAGCCGTGATGGACGGGAAACAAGTGGCCGTGCTCGTGCCCACAACCGTGCTGGCGCAACAACACTTCAACAATTTCCGCGAACGCATGGCGGATTACCCCGTGCGCGTGGAACTGCTGTCGCGCTTCCGTTCGCGGCGGGAACAGCAGCGAGTCGTTCGCGATCTCGCCGCCGGCGCGGTGGACATCGTCATCGGCACACACCGGTTGATCCAGGGCGACATCGCCTTCAAAGACCTCGGCCTCGTGGTCGTGGACGAAGAGCAGCGTTTCGGCGTGTTGCACAAGGAAAAATTCAAGCGCCTTCGCACGATGGTGGACGTGCTCACGTTGAGCGCGACTCCCATTCCGCGCACGCTGTATCTCGCGCTGACCGGAGCGCGCGACATGAGCACCATCCAGACACCGCCGCACGACCGCCTGCCCGTGGAAACCGTCGTCACTCAATACGACGAACGCCTCATCCGCGACGCCATCCGCCGCGAACTGAACCGCGGCGGCCAGGTTTATTTCCTGCACAACCGCGTGATGACCATCGAAACGATGCGCGCCAGACTCCAAACGCTCGTGCCGGAGGCGCGCATCGTCGTCGGTCACGGCCAGATGCACGCGGACGATCTGGAGGAGGTGATGACAACGTTTGTCAACGGCGATGCCGACGTGCTGTTGTCCACCACCATCATCGAGAGCGGCCTCGATATTCCAAACGCGAACACCATCATCATTGACCGCGCCGACCGCTTCGGCTTGAGCGACCTCTATCAGTTGCGCGGTCGCGTGGGCCGCTACAAGCATCAGGCCTACGCGTATTTGTTGCTGCCGCGACACGCACGCCTGTTGACCGACGTGCGAAAACGCATCAGCGCCATGAAACAATACTCGACACTCGGCAGCGGATTCAAAATCGCGATGCGCGACCTCGAAATCCGCGGCGCGGGAAATCTTCTCGGCGCGGAACAAAGCGGCCACATCACGGCGGTTGGTTTCGAACTGTACTGCCAGTTGCTCAAACAAAGCGTCGGTTCACTCAAAGGAGAAAAGGTGAAGCCGCGCGTGGAGGTGAAGGTGGAACTGGATTTCTTGTCCGACGCGACCGACCTGCCTCAAACCTACGTTCCGGAGTCCCACCATCGCATCGAAATTTACCGCAAGCTGGCGCAGTCCACGGATCGCCCCGCGCTGGAATCGCTGCAAAAGGAACTGCGCGACCGCTTCGGTCCGTTGCCGTCGCCCGTGGAAATGCTGCTGGCCGTGGGCGAATTGAAAATCCTTGCCGGCGAAAAGGCCGTCACCGCCATCGTGGTGAAGGACGACAAACTGATGCTCACGCGCCACGGAGATTTCATCACGCTCGGCGGCAAATTCCCTCGCCTGATGAAAAAGGACGCCAGGGCACGACTGAAGGAGATCAAAAAATTGCTGTTGGCGTTGTGACAATGTCCGCCTTCGTTCTCGACGCGCCATCCAGTTCCCGATACTGTTTGCGCCGCCCACAAAAAGGGATTGTTATGGACGAACTGCTGAAAATTCTGGAAAGCAACGCGCTCGAATCGCGCGAAGCCATCGCCAAGATGCTCAACGTTCCCCTCGCCGAGGTGAACTCGCGCATCGCCGACTACGAGAAACGCGGCGTCATCCGCGGCTACAAGGCCATTCTTGACGAGGACCAGCTTGATCTCGACACGGTCACTGCGGTCATCGAAGTCAAGGTCACGCCGCAACGCGAAGGCGGGTTCAACACCATCGCGGAACGCATCAGCAAGTTTCCCGAGGTCCGCTCCGCGTATCTCATGAGCGGCGGCTATGATTTGCTTCTGTTCGTCGAGGGCAAGAATCTGCGACAGGTCGCGGCGTTTGTCAGTGAACGGCTCGCGCCGCTCGAAGGCGTCATTTCCACATCCACCCATTTCATGCTCAAGACCTACAAACGTCTCGGCGTGTTGATGCATTCGGAGCAACAAGATGAACGCCTCAGTGTCGCTCCGTGACCGCATCGAAGCGATGTAGCGGCGATCAATGCGATAAATAGCACCCGCGCCAATCCTCAATTTCTGCATGGGCAAGAATACGCCAGAGTACAAAGACTGCATCATGGACCAATTCGTCGTGCCGGTGGAAGAATAGTCGAGGTGCCTGTTTGAAAACTCCACCCGAACGCCGCGTGATGGCACGCGGGGTGCAGGTTAGGGCGAAAGTGGAAGCCTCTTGCAGGCCCGGCCCCCTGACCGGGCACGTTTTCGAGCAGGGTTCAACGTCCATTGCCTGAAGTCGTGGCTTGCGGGAGTGGGCTGTCGAGCGTAGTTTTCGGCCATGAGTTTTGAATCGCTTGCAACTGAAGTGAAGGCGCTGCCCGCCGACGCGCGGCGCAAGCTGATGGCGTTCATGGTGGCGTTGCAGGATGAGAGTCGCGAGGGTTACGCGGCAAAACTGGCCGCCAAGATTGATGACAAATCTACTGACCGCTGGCTGACACCCGAACAGTGCGAACAAAAGCTCGGACTATCGGGTGAATCCCAATGAGCGACGCCCGTCTGCTCATTGATATCGAGGTTCTCGAATTCCTGCGAACGCTTCGCCCAAAAGAGCAGGCCCATCTTCTCAATCACTTCCGGGAGATCGCAGTATTTCCCTCCAGGTTTTCCGACTTTGTCGAGCGCGATTCCGCCGGTCGTCGAGTGGACGTTCACATCTTCGGCAAATTTGCCATCAAGTTCTGGGACGACTTTGCGGACCGGCACGTGAAGATTCTTGATGTGCATCTGGCGGATTGAACACACCGAACCATCTGCATGGGCAAGAACACGCCCGGCGGAAAGATTGCATCATCGGCGGTCTTGTTGTGCCGGTGGAGGAGTGAATTGCCCTTTGCCAAACATGAGCCAGCGCACTAGTTTCTCACTGCCATGAGCACGTTGATTGAGATTCAAAACGCCGTTGCCCATTTGCCTAGCAACGAGAAGAAAGCCTTGCAGCTATGGCTCGATTCCCAAGCCGAGCCGGAGATGACTGCCCAGGAAGAGCAACGCTTGCTACGATCGCTGGATGAGGCCATGCGTGACGTTGATGCCGGCAAAGGCGTTTCGATGGAGGACGTTCGCAAACGCGTCGGCTCATGGACTGCAAAATAATCTTCTCCCCCAAGCCATCGCGGATTTGAAAAACCGCCGTCCGTTTCATTGCCAAAGACAACCCCGAAGCAGCCGTCCGCGTCGGCAACGCGTTGATTGATCGGGTTTCGATTCTGGAGAATTTCCCACTGGTAGGTTCGCTGTATCCCAAACGCCCCGGCGTTCGCAAATTGGTTTCCCGTCCCTACATCATCTACTACCGCCCGCGACTGGAACAAAACTGTGTGGACATCTTGCGTTACTGGCACGGTGCGCGAAGCGAGCCGGAACTTTAACTCGATTTTGCCCCGCGCGCCTCGTCCGCGCCAAACCTCAATTTCTGCATGGGCATAAATTCGCCTGAGCGCAACTGATCCATTCCGTTCTCGACGCAAACAACTCGAACCGCTACGTTGCCGCCCGTTAATCGGAATCTCATCATGCAGGAAACCGTTCCAACTCAGCTCCGCAACCGCATCGCCAACCAGGTGCGGGACATCCCGCGCTCGGGCATCCGCGATTTCTTCGACATCGTCAGCACGATGAAAGACGTCATCAGTCTCGGCATCGGCGAGCCGGACTTTGACACGCCGTGGCACGTTCGCGAATCCACCGTGTTCTCGCTCGAACGCGGCGCAACGCATTACACCAGCAACCTCGGCTATCTCGAACTGCGCAAGGCGCTCTCAAAATACGTCACAAAAACATTCGGCGCGGATTACAATCCCGAAACGGAAGTGCTCGTCACGGTCGGCGTCAGCGAGGCGCTGGACATCGCGTTGCGCGCGTTGATCAATCCCGGCGACGAAGTCCTGTTCCACGAGCCGTGCTACGTTTCCTATCGGGCCACGATCATCTTTTCACACGGCGTGCCAGTCGCAGTGGAAACAAAGGCCGAAAACGGTTTTCGTCTCACGCGCGCAATGCTGGAGGCAAAGGTCACGCCGAAAACAAAGGCGTTGATGCTCAATTTCCCCAACAATCCCACCGGCGGCATCATGAACCGTCAGGATTTGGAGGACATCGCGGCGTTCGCCCGCGAGCGCGACCTCATCGTCATCACGGACGAGATTTACGGCGAACTGACCTACGACGCACCGCACACCAGCATCGTCAGCCTGCCCGGCATGAAGGAACGAACGATCTTTCTGCACGGCTTTTCAAAGGCTTGGGCAATGACCGGTTTCCGCCTCGGTTACGCCTGCGGCCCGGCGGAACTGATCGAGGCAATGATGAAAATCCACCAATACACAATGCTTTGTGCGTCATCGCTCGCGCAGAAGGCCGCGATTGAGGCGCTCGTCCGTCCTGAAGTGGATGTCGGTGAAATGGTCGCCGAATATCGTCGTCGCAGAAATTACATCGCCAGTGCGTTTGCGGACATGGGCATCGAATGTCACCGTCCCCTTGGCGCGTTCTATGCGTTCCCGAGCGTGGCGAAGTTCAAGCTGCCGTCGAAGGAATTTGCGATGCGATTGCTGCGCGAGGAAAGGGTGGCAGTCGTGCCTGGCACGGCGTTCGGCGATTGCGGCGAAGGCTTCGTCCGTTGCGCTTACGCCACCAGCCTCGACAACATCAAGGAAGCGATGGTGCGATTGAAGCGGTTCATCGGGAAACTGTGATGGAGCGCCGAGCACCCGCTCGGCCCGTTGATGTTGGAGTTCAAGCTTCAGCTTGATCGGGAACACGCTAAAGCGTGAACTCCAGCAAGCCGAGCAGGTGCTCGGCGCTCCCATTTGTGACGTTCATCATCCCACCGACTTGTAGATCACATTGGTCGCGAAAATCACGATGATGCTCACGCACACCGCGCATTTGCCGACGACTCCCAGCAGCAGACCAACCACCGCGCCCACGCCCGCCTTGGCCGCGTGCTTGAATTCCTTGCGCCCCATCATCTCGCACAACGTCGCTCCGAGGAACGGGCCGATGATGATTCCCGGCAGACTGAAGAACAATCCGATCAATCCTCCAACCACCGCACCGATCGCGCCGCGCCACGTCGCGCCGAATTTCTTCGCGCCCAGCATCGTGGCCGCGAAATCCAGCCCCAACGCCAGCAACGACAACAGCACGATGGCCAGCATCACGAGGTTGCTGACGCTGGCGGCCTCGCCGAAATAAAGCCTGTGACCGATCGCCGCCACCAGCAACAACGGCGTGCCCGGCAGGCCGGGAATGACGTTGCCGATCAATCCCACGAGCATGATCAACAGCGCGAGGCTCAAGCCGATGATTTGTTCCGGCGTCATGCGGTTAGTTTCGCAGATTTGCGGGGTCTGGCAATCAACGAGCGGTTCGACGTTTCCCCGCCTTTCGGTAACTGACGGATTTGACGGGTCTGGTCTCCTTCACCGGCTGCGAGCCGTCAATGGCGCGCTTCAATTCCTTGATCTGGTCGCGGAGCAGGGCGGCTTTCTCGAACTCCAGATTGTTCGCCGCCGTCAGCATTTCGGATTCGAGTTCGTTGATGGTTTCCGTGATGTCCACGTCCATCCCGGCGTCATGCAACACGGAGGACGCCTGCTTGCGGTTGGATTCATACACCGCCAGACTTTCCTCCACCGCACGACTGACACTGCGCGGCGTGATGTTGTGCTCGGCGTTGTAGGCGAGTTGTCGTTTGCGGCGATACTCGGTGACTGCGAGGAATCTCTTGATGCTGTCGGTCATTACGTCGGCGTAGAGGATGACCTCGCCGTTCAGGTGTCGCGCAGCACGACCTGCCGTCTGGATCAAGCTCGTTTCGCTGCGCAAGAAACCTTCCTTGTCCGCGTCAAGAATCGCCACGAGCGAAACTTCAGGCAAATCCAGACCTTCGCGAAGCAGATTGATGCCCACCAGCACATCGAACTCGCCCTTGCGCAGCGAGCGGAGAATCTCCACGCGTTGAATCGCGTCAATCTCGCTGTGCAGGTATTGCACGTTGATGCCGATGTCGCGCAGGTAATCCGTGAGTTCTTCGGCGGTGCGTTTGGTGAGGGTCGTTACCAATACGCGTTCCTTCGTGTCCACACGCTTGCGACATTCTTCGATGAGGTCGTCTATCTGGCCTTTCAGCGGTTTCACCGTGACTTTCGGGTCAACAAGCCCGGTCGGCCGCACGACGAGTTCCACAACGCCGGAATTCTGTCGGTGGAGCGAGGCTGCTGACGAGCCTTCGCCTGCGGCTCGCGAGGACGCTCGCCCCACCAGATCTTGCCGCGCCCATTCGATCTCCCGCGGCGCGGGCGTGGCGCTGACGTAGATGGTCTGCTTCTGCAACGCCTGAAACTCCGTGAAGTTCAGCGGACGATTGTCCAGCGCACTCGGCAGACGGAAGCCATGCTCGACAAGAACGGTTTTGCGCGAACGATCACCCTCATACATGCCGCCGATCTGCGGCACGGTCACGTGCGATTCGTCCAGCACCAGCAGGAAATCCTCCGGAAAGAAATCAATCACCGTCGCCGGCCGCGAGCCGGGCGGACGACCCGCGATATGCCGTGAATAATTCTCGATGCCGGAGCAGAAACCCATCTCTTCCATCATCTCCAGGTCGTATTCGGTGCGCATCTTGATGCGCTGGGCTTCGAGCAGTTTGCCGACCTTCTCGAATTCCGCGATGCGCTGGCCCAGTTCCTCGCGGATGTTCAGGATGGCGCGCTTCATCTTGTCGTTCGTCGTCACGAATTGCGTCGCAGGAAAGACCATCGTGTTGGCGGGTGATTCCGTTTTCTCGCCCGTCAATGGTTCAAACACTGTGAGACGTTCGATCTCATCGCCAAAAAACTCGATGCGCAACGCATCCTCGCGGCCCGCGGGACAAAGCTCCACCGTGTCGCCGCGCACACGGAACTGGCCGCGCTCGAACGTGATGTCGTTTCGCGTGTATTGCAGGTCCACGAGCCGCGACAGCAACTGCTCGCGCGACAACGCCTGCCCGACGTGCAGCGGGATGACCATCTTCTCGTAGTCCTCCTTGCTGCCTGTGCCGTAGATGCACGACACACTGGCCACCACGATCACGTCGCGCCTTGCGAACAAGGAACTCATCGTCGAGAGCCGCAGCCGCTCGATCTCCTTGTTCACGCTGGAATCCTTCTCGATGAACGTGTCCGTGCGCGGAATGTAGGCCTCCGGCTGGTAGTAATCGAAGTAACTGACGAAGTATTCGACGGCGTTGCGCGGGAAGAAACTTTTGAACTCGGCGTAAAGCTGCGCAGCCAGCGTCTTGTTGTGCGAAATGACCAGCGTGGGCTTGTTGACGTTCCTGATGACGTTGGCGACGGTGAATGTCTTGCCGGAACCCGTGACGCCGAGCAGCACCTGATGTTTTGCGCCGGACAACACGCCTTCCGTCAGCTTCGCAATGGCATGCGGTTGATCCCCGGCGGGCGCATAGTCGGAAACAAGTTCAAATTCCACAGGGCGAAGTTAGGGTTGGCGCAAGCACGCGTCAACGCGGCTCGCAAAACCCGGTTTCAAATCGCACAAATTCACTGTTGAAAGTTTTCCTTTTGGAGCGTATTAGCTGTGACATGAGCGCTTCAATTCCAATCTCATTCAAAATCCGTTTGCCGCGGATGTTCCTCGTCATGCTGCTGGCCGGCGCAATGGTGGCGACTTTGTCGAACGCGCAGCCGTTTGTTTTTTCCGGCCTTCCCATCGAGAGCAAACGTTTCCATTTTCTTGTTTCCGAACATGGGATGTCGGACTCGTTTCTGGACCAAAAGCGGGGTTTCAGGGGAAGGGAATATCTTTCCGGCGAATGGGCGGCGGGAATGTATTACCAGGGCGGCCACCTGTCGCCGATGATGCGGTGGTTTTCGCCCATCTTCGTTTTCCCGGACCGCATCAATCCTGGACCGCATTACGGCGTCAAGACGAGTTTCCATTTCGCCTCCCCGCCGACCAACAGTTCCGGTTTCCCCGTCTATCAGTCCATCATCACGAACGCGGATCTGGAAGTGCGGATGAGCTACGAGATAGTTGACGTGGGCACCAACGAGAACGGGCAGGTGGCCTTGGGTCTTTCACCGGCCAGCGCGGGCGGAATGGGAGCGAATCTCTGGAGCGGCCGTTACGTTTACCGCCAGAACTACAGGGTTGAGAACATTTCGGGCCAGGTTTTGAACAATGTCAGGTTCTACCAGTTTATTCATGGGCTGGAGGCGTCGTGGGCGGTGTATGACAACCGCGACTACGGAGGCTGGATGCCGTCCTATCGGCACGCCATCACCCAGGGTGGAATGTCGTATGCGTTGCATAGCCGGATGAAATCCACCTACGAGGTCAACGACACGTTGTCGGTGCTTTCACGCAGGATGCCGGACATGGTGGAAGTGGGATTGTTTTCGTCCACAAACCACCAGGATCATTGGCCGGAAAGCGGCACGGCCGTGGCCGTTGAAAATAATTCCCTGAACGGCAATGACCAGATTTACACGAACAAGTCCACCTACGTCAGCGGAGCGATGGGGTTCAATTTCGGCACACTCGGAGTGGGTGTGGTGACGAACATAGATTTTCTGGTGGCCATCAATTCCGTCTATACAGAGGTGTATCCGCCCGTGAACATCGTCGTTCACAACGCGCGCGTCAGCGGCAACTCCTTCATCATTGACTTCGAGGAAACCACCGACAATCCGCTCGTGGGATACCTGCTGCGCTCGACCGAACAATTGAACGGGATCAAGGTCAGCGACTGGGACATCCTCCCCTATGGCTATCAGATCAACGTTCCGGTGGCTGGAAGGAATCGCTTCACGGTGCCCTACAACCCGATGATTCCGCAGCGGTTCTACGCCGTGGATCCGGTCATCTTACAATAGCGCCAATGGCGCGATTCGGTTGACGCGATGCGACGACGGTTTAATCTCGGTGCGTCATGCCACACTGTCCCCATTGCGCGACGCCGCTCCACACCGTCCGACAGCGCGAGGGGATTTTTTACCATTGCCAGACCTGCGACGGACGCGCGGTAACATTGCCGCAAATCCGTCGCGTCGCCGGCGACCGCATCGCCTCGGGATTGTTGCGACAGATCAACGCGAATCAGCGTTTCGGCCCGGTTTGCTGCCCGTTCTGTGAGCAGCGCATGCGCGTTTTCCAGGCCAATGACCCACCCCTGGAACTGGACGCCTGCAAACTCTGCGGCGCGGTATGGTTTGATCCCGGCGAATTCGAGTCCATGCCGGAAGGTGCAAACGAATCCGTCCATGAACTGCAAATGCGCGGCGTGGAGGCGATCGCCACGCAACGCCTGGAGAAACTTAAACGCGATCAGCGACGGGCCGACGCATTTTCAGAAACTGGCGAACCACCGGACGAAACCTGGAAGACAATCCCCGCCCTGTTCGGATTCCCGGTCGAGACAAACGTGGACCCCGTCCGCAACTGGCCGCTGGCAACATGGTCGCTGGCCGGCGTGATATTGCTCGTCAGCGTTCTGGCCTTCTTCGATCTGAAAAACGTCGTGGACCGGTTCGGGATGATACCGGCAGAGTGGTGGCGTTACGGCGGAGCGACATTGGTCACTTCATTCTTCCTGCACGGCGGCATACTGCATCTGGTCGGCAACCTGTATTTTCTGCTGGTTTTCGGCGACAACGTGGAGGATTACCTCGGTCGCGCGCGTTACCTGCTGATGATACTCGCGGCCACAGTCGTCGGCGACGTCGTGCATCTGTTGTCCGAACCATCGTCCGTCGTCCCATGTATCGGAGCCAGCGGCGGCATTTCTGGTATCATCGTCTTTTACGCGCTCAAGTATCCCCACGCCCGTCTTGGCATTCTGTTCGGATATTATTTCCGTTTCCGCTGGATACAGTTCCCCGCTTGGTGCGCGTTGATCCTCTGGATGCTGCTGCAATTCGTCGGTGTCATGATGCAGTTGTATGGATTCAGCAATGTCGCCGCCACGGCGCATCTGGGAGGCGCAGCCACCGGGTTTGCCTTCTGGCTGTTGTGGAGAAAAGAATGAGGAATCGCACTTGCGTGAATTAGTCCGCGGGCGGATGATGCAGCCATGCAACACCATCGCCATCACCGGCACGGCCGGTGGCGCCGGTTTGTAAGGCACAACCCCGGGTTACTGTTCAGCACTCTCTTCCTGGTGCTGATACTCGGCATTGTGGTGCTGCTGTTCTGGGCCATGTCGGATGCCCGATTCCTGAAAGTGGACCGGTGAGCCGCTGACGCCGGCGGCAACTCACGAGATCGCACCGCGCTTGCGCAACATCGCCTCCATCGCCCGGTCCATCAGCAGGTCGGCGAGTGGTCGCGTGGCCTCGTCCAATGCGGCGATCGCGGACTGCAACGACTTCAAGTCGCCCGTCCGCCCGTCCGCGCCCGTGCCCAGCGCGGCTTCGACACCCGCGATGGTGCGATTGAGTTCGACCTTGTAGCCGTCGTCCAGTTCGCCCTCGCAATCCGCGACGCCCTTGCGCGTGGCGGCCAACAGGGCGTCCGCCTTGAGCTTCGACTCAATCCAGCGCCGCGCGGCGATGTCTTCAAACGCGTGCTCGACAGATTCCTCCACCATCTGCTGGACTACGGCGTCATCCACGTCCACGGCGGAGCGCATTTGCACGATCTTTTCACGGCCCGTTCGCGTGTCGCGAGCCAGGACGTGAAGGATTCCATTGGCGTCAATCTCGAACTGCACGCCCACACGCGGAACGCCGCGCGGCGCGGCTTCAAAATCAATCGTGAAACGGCCAAGACTCCAGTTGTCCTTCGCGCGTTCGCGTTCGCCCTGCAACACATGGATGAGCATGTCGCGCTGATGGTCCACGGCGGTGGTGAACATTTCGCCCGCCTTCACCGGGATCGTGCTGTTGCGCGGGATGATCACGTTCATCAAGCCGCCGAACGTCTCTATGCCCAGCGACAACGGCGTGACATCCAACAGCAGCACGTTCTTGAATTCACCGGACAGAATCGCCGCCTGGATCGCCGCGCCCAATGCCACAGCTTCGTCGGGGTTTTGCGATGTGTTCAACTGCGGCCCCGCGGCCTTGTGAAAATCGCTGCCGATGCGCACGCCGCCGCGCGTTTCCTCGAAGTCAGCGCACCCGAACCATTCGGAAACCAGCTTGCGCACCAGCGGCATTCGCGTCTGGCCGCCGACCAGGATGACTTGATCCAGTTCCCGCGGATCAACTTTGGCGTCCGCCAGCGCGCGCAGGCAATGCGCGCGGGTGCGCTCGATGATGTCGCGCGTGATGCGTTCCAGTTCCGCGCGCGTGAATTTGCATCTGAACGAGAAGTCCGGCGTGAGAAACGGCAGAGAAATATCTGTCTCGGTTTCGGTGGACAACCTGATTTTCGCCTGTTCCGCCGCTTCGCGCACGCGCGGGACATGGGCCGTTTCCAACGTCAGATGCGGGGCCAGCGCGGAGATTTTTTCGAGCAAAAACTCCACGATGCGATGGTCCAGATCGTCGCCTCCGAGACGGGTGTTGCCGTTGGTGGACAGCACTTGAAACACGCCTTCGTTCAGTTCAAGGATGGAAAGGTCGAAAGTTCCTCCGCCGAGGTCATAAACAGCGACCCGTGATTTTTCCCTGAGCTTGTCCAGTCCGTAAGCCAACGCGGCGGCGGTGGGTTCGTTGATGATGCGTTCGACGGTGAAACCCGCCAGTTCGCCGGCGCGTTTGGTGGCGTTGCGTTGCGCGTCGTTGAAATACGCGGGCACGGTGATGACCGCGCGGGTGACAGGCTCGCCAAAATACGACTCCGCGTCGCGTTTGAGTTTCTTCAACACTTGCGCTGAGATTTCTTCCGGCGTGAAACGGTGTCCATGGATTTCAACGCCCAGCGGTTCAGTGCCATTGCCGGCGACGGAATACGCAACGCCCAAATCCTCAGTGGAAATCTCCGATGCGCGGCGTCCGATGAAGCGTTTCACAGAATAGACCGTCTCGGCGGGTCTTGCGGCACGGGCGCGAGATGCCGCGCGACCGGCAATCGGCACGCCATCCGCCGACAGCCAATGGACGACGGACGGTGTCAGCCGCTGTCCCTCCGCGTCCGCGATGACCAACGGGATGCCGGAATCCACGGTCGCCACGAGGGAATTGGTTGTGCCAAGGTCTATGCCTACGATTCTGCTCATTGCGCGGCGGATATTTGAACAATGAACGACGATGAATGCACATGAATTTTTTCCGCCGGAAACATTGAAAAAGATGCGACGACGAAAATAACTTTGAATTTTAAATCGGGGGATTGTGGTGTTAACAGAAGGACGTGCAAAACGCGCCTCAAGGACTTTACCGCATCCGTGGCATGATGGGTTGTTGCTTCATGCTCGTGGAGGGCGATGAAGCAGTGATGATTGATACGGGATTGTATGGCGAAATGTATTTTATCCGAAGGCTGGTTCATAGGCTCGGTCTGACCCCGAGGAACATCAAGGCGATCCTGCTTACGCACGGACATTTGGACCACGCCGGTAATTTGGCGCGATTGAAGGATTGGACCGGAGCGAAAGTGCTGGCGCATCCGGCTGAAGCCCGGCACGTCTCCGGAACGTATCCGTATCGCGGCGTCACCAAATGGTGCGGTCGGCTGGAGGCGGCGGGCCGTTCTGTGTTCCGATATCGTCCGGCAACGATTGACGAATTTCTGACTGATGGCCAAGAACTGCCGTTCTGGGGCGGATTGCGCGTGATTCATCTGCCCGGCCACACCGAGGGCCACTGCGGGTTTTACAGTGCCCGACATAATCTGCTGTTCAGCGGCGACATGTTCGCGAGCTACTTTTTCAACACGCACAAGCCTCCCGCAATTCTGAACAGCGCTGCCGAACAGTTCCCCGCCAGCGTGGAAAAGATTCGCAAACTGAACCCGCGCCTGATATTTCCGCATCACCATGACTGGCTTGACGGTGAACTTCACCGCCGCCGGTTTGTGCGTCTTTATGGAATACAAGCCAGGGGTGAAGTTTCCGCAAAATAAAACAACAAGCATTGATACCGTAAGCCAGCATAAGGTAGGGCGCGTCAGCCCCCTGCGCATCATCGTTGAATATTCGCGTGACGGCGCGCACGGAGTGACGCGCCCTGCCCGACGGTTCATGGAAGACGAATTGCTCGCTGAAAAACGCTTAAGCGGCCAAAACATCTTGTGTCGGCGGAGGTCATTCCCACAATGTCGCCGTGCTCAACATGGTCCGATTGCTCGTTGCATTGACGCTCGTCGTTCTGGCGGGCTGCAAATCCGCGTCGCAACGGGAGAAATCACCTCCGCCCGACTGGGAATCGTCACCGCCGGAAACCATTGCGACACCGGCCGCCCCCACGCCGCCTCCCGCCGTGGAACTGTTGCCCGAACCCACGGAAACCTGGCAGGTCCTGCATCGTTGGGCCGCGAGACGCGGTCTGGGCGCGCCTCTGCTTCTGGGTCAATCGCCGTCACCCATCTATTCGCTCTCCACCACCAATGGCATCTTCACTTTCCAGTCGGGCGTCCGGCCCGCGCGTTTCGACGGCGTTGAATTCTGGCTCGGATTCGCCCCGCAGGTGATTGACGGGGAACTGTACCTTCATTCGGTGGATTTGAAGAAAAACATCGAGCCATTGCTTTCGCCGTTCAAGCCCGGCTCGAATCCGTATCGCGTCGTGGTCATTGATCCCGGCCACGGCGGAGGCAACACCGGCACGCAAAGCGTGGTGGACAAGCGATACGAAAAGGAATTCACGCTGGACTGGGCGATGCGACTTGCGCCACTGCTGCGTCAGAACGGGTGGATTGTTTATCTCACGCGCACCAATGACGTGGAAGTTCCACTCGGCGACCGCGTGACGTTTGCCGAAAGCGTGAAGGCGGACCTGTTTTTGAGCCTGCATTTCAACGCGGCGGGCAACTCCAGCGGCGCTTCCCAGAGCGGCGTCGAAACGTATTGCCTCACTCCGGCGGGCCTGGCGTCGTCGTTGACGCGTGAATTCGAGGACGACCTGTCGGCGGTTTATCCGAACAATGCCTTCGACGTTTTGAATTTCCAGTATGCCGTGCGGCTGCACCGTTCGTTGCTGGCATTGGGCGGCAGCAACGACCGCGGCGTACGACGGGCGCGGTTCATGGGCGTGTTGCGCGGACAGAATCGCCCGGCTGTATTGCTGGAGGCGGCCTATCTGTCAAACCCCACCGAGGCCCGGCGCGTGGCCGATCCCGCGTATCGTCAGCAACTGGCGGAAGCCGTGGCCAGGGCGCTCTCCCCATGAACACGCAACACGCAACACGCAACACGCAACACGTGCTCGTCACCGGCGGCGCCGGCTTCATCGGCTCGCATCTGGTCGAACGCCTGCTTCGCGACGGCGAACGGGTCGTGGTGGTGGACGATCTTTCCACAGGACGACTGGAGAATCTGAATGCAGTCAAATCGAACGCCGGATTCAGATTTATTCAGGCGAGACTTTCAGCGTGCGGCGAACTGCCGGAACTGGTGGCCGGCGCAAAGACCATTTACCACCTCGCGGCGGCGGTCGGCGTGGACCTCGTTGTCAAATCGCCGACTCACGTTCTGGAAACCAATCTGCACGAGACGGAAGTTCTGCTGGAAGCCGCCGCGCCACATCGCGTGCCGTTGCTCGTCACCTCCACGTCCGAAGTCTATGGCAAAAGCCAGAAACCGGCGTTCGATGAGGAGGACGATTTGCTCATCGGCCCGCCGCATCAATCCCGCTGGAGCTACGCCTGCTCAAAATTGATGGATGAATTCCTGGCGCTGGCTTATGCGAAGGAGCGGGGACTACCGGTCGTCATCGTGCGCCTGTTCAACACCGTCGGCCCCCGCCAGACCGGCCAGTTCGGAATGGTGTTGCCGCGTTTCATCGCCGCCGCCAAGTCCGGGTCGGCCTTGCGCGTCTATGGCGACGGACTCCAATCCCGGTGCTTCTGTCATGTGCTCGACACGGTGGAGGCCCTGGTGCGGCTGCAACACTGTCCCGTCGCCCGCGGCGAAATCTTTAACATCGGCGGCACGTCGGAAATCACAATCCTCGATCTCGCCCGCAAGGTCATCGAAACACTCGGCTCAAAATCCTCCGTTGAATTCGTCCCTTACTCGCAGGCTTATGCGCCGGGTTTTGACGACATGAGACGTCGCAAACCCGTGGTGGACAAACTGGCGCGGACCATCGGCTTCAAACCCTCGACAACACTGGAGGAAATCATCCGCTCGACGGCTGATTCGATGTGAAATCCGAAGGCCGAACTCCGAAGGATCGGCCCTGCCGCCAGGGAGCAGTGCCACATTATTCCGCATGTTGGCAAGATCAACCCCGTTGGGGTTGTTTTCCCTGCAAACCGCGATTCCAGGGTAGGCTCGCTGGCTCGCCAACCGCAGGCTGTAGGCCGGAACGCCCTTGGCGTTCGGCGTCTCGACACATCCTCGGAATTCCGCGATGAACCATTAAAACAGAAAAGGCATCCTTTCGGATGCCTTTCTGTTGTTACTAAAAACTAACCAGCTTTGACCTGATTCGTAACCTTGCGCTTACGGGAACTGGATGCGGTTTGCGCCCGTGCCCGTGGAACCTGTGGCCAGGGCGAAGTTGCCCGGTGCGGAACGGATGCTGTCGCCTGACGCATTGAGACCTTCGCGAGTGCGAGGTGTGGTCCAGGACTGAACGCTGCCGTCAGTCAGGCCGATGTCACCCTGCTTCTGGTGGGTCTTGTCCGTCCAGCCAACGTTGTTGGCGTTGGTACCCAGCGAACGACAGACGCCAGCCGGAGGAGTGCCCGCTGCAACTTCGGAGAACGACAGCGTCGGAACGGATGTTCCGTTGTTGTCGCCGAGGTTGTTGTCACCCGCCAGGAACATGGACGGCGAGGTTTCGTTGCCGTCCACACCGACGAAGTAACTCACGTGCGCATTGTTGGCATAGATGACGGCACCTGCGGTCGTGGTGTAGTTGAACGTGGTGGCCGGGGTGCGACGCGTGTCGCCTTCAGCAGGGCAGGACAACACCTTGGGGGTGTTCACTTCGTTGGACAGTGAACCCAGATGTCTCCATGTGTTCGCCACGATGCCGACGTGTTCGGATGTTCCACCCTGGGCAGAAGCAACACCCATCGGAAAACGACCGTCGTTGTCAATAGCCCACTGACGGAAGCTCAGGCCGACTTGTTTGAGGTTGTTGACGCACTGGGTGCGCAGCGCGCGAGCTTTTGCCTTGGCCAGAGCCGGCAGAAGCATCGCAGCCAGAATCGCGATGATCGCGATGACGACGAGCAGTTCAATCAGTGTGAACGCCCGGATGTGTTTTCGAAGTCTCTTCATAATGTCTGTTTGCGTTGCTGGTTAGGTGTTTTTTGTTGGTAACAGTCCGGCCACTTTATGAGATTGAACCCAAGTGTCAAACCGTTTTGTGACTTTAATTCAGCAGTGCCGATGCCATCGGGAAATTCCCGCGTAATCTACGCAAAATCGCGCAACCATCACGCGTTTTGCGCGGCATCCTCACGCGCTTTGCGTGACGCTCACTCGCGATTGACATTTAACGCTCGCCGTTGCAACCCATCCACCTTCTGCTAGTCTCCGCCCATGGCTTTCAATTCCTTCCGTGACTTCATCAACGCACTCGACCAGGCGAGCGAACTCAAACGCATCTCGCAGCCCGTCGCTACCGAACTCGAAATCACCGAACTGGCTGAC